>DASXWB010001083.1:0-1724 GCA_036503915.1 Lacipirellulaceae bacterium
TGAGGGCTTGACAGAGAAGTTCAGCTCACGAGGCCGCCGCGGCGTGGCGGCATGCAAACGCAACAATTGGCCAACATAAGAAACTGGCTGCGTCGCCTTTGATCCGCCCCTGAAATGAAACTGCCAAGCGTAGTGACGGTAAAGGTAAGCCGTTAGCGGCCGCTTCGACGTAGATGACCGATACCGAGCCCAGATGTGGCCAGCAACCATATTGTAGGTTCGGTACGGTCGTACTTGTCGGCCCACTCGTTGCACCAAAGCGGAAGGAGTCGCCATATGCGCGTGCCGTAAGCGCGACGACAAGCAGCGCCGAAAACACTCGAATCGCGCGCTTTTGTAACTTTCATTACCCATACACCTTTCGTTTGAAAGAGTTAGGTGAATCGAATGAGGCAGAAAAAAGGGGCGACAATCGTCGTACGGTTCTGGCCGGCGTTTGTTGCGCAATCGCACTCGTTGGGCCGTCATCAGGGTTTGCGTCGTACGGAAATCGTCCCACCAATGAGCACGGCGCTTATGCCTTACGAATCCGCGACGTGCGCTCGCGTCGGCGTCCGACGATTGTGGCAGCGCCGAGTGCGAGGATTAGTAGGCTGTCCGGCTCCGGCACGATTGACAGGTTGTCGAATTTGTCGTTTGGAAACACCGTTCCAAAGAACAAGCGACTGTTCGTGTTGGTAAGAAACGGCGCAACGGCAGCCAAATCGGGGAATGTGTGCGCCATGTCTGCGATGAATGTGCCGTTGTAGTTCGCGTCGACCGAAAACGTGATGCTGTTTCCAACCTTCTCGATCCGTCCGCGGTGGGTTCCGGCGCTCGTGATATTCCCAATGATGGCAAGCTCGTTCGAGGGGTGGTTCGCGATCCCGACGTAACCGCCGGCCGTGTTTGGCGTGTGAACGCGGAGGTAGAGCGATTCCCAAGGCTCGTTGTGGCCAAACTGACCACCAGGTCGGCGGTCGCCGGTGCCGATCCCCATGAAATTGAGGCTGTCGCTCGACAGGACCGACGTGGTAAACGTCAGTTCGTATCGGAAGTTGACCTCGTTGTAGTTCGTCGCCACCGTCCGCATGTAGCGGCGGTCGTTGCCGTCCGAATAGATGCCATTGCGCCGGATGGCGCCGTTCTCAAGCGTAAAATGCTCGTAACCGACGAGGTTTGGGTTGGGCAACCCCGAGTTGAAGTCCTCGACAAAGTAAAGCCCCTGTGGCGCCGCTGCGAAAAGCCACTCGGAGTAGGCAACCACACATAGAAACAGCACGGAACGTAGCAAAGCGGCTTCAAGTGATTTTCGGCAGATCCTGTTCATTAGACTTCTCTCATTCGTTTGAGTTAGCGGCGCGGAACCGTCGGCCGGACAAGACGCCCCATGCTCGGAAGCGAGTGGAATTGCCGGCGGCATAGCGCAGTGGACTACGCGTCCTCATTTTACAAGCCACGTGGCGAATCACCACGGAGGCAACGAATGGGAATTTCGACGGTACTCATTGCGGCGGCGTTCGGTTGCCGCCCATCCAGCCAGCCCGGTTACCTTGATATATGCCGCGTCGGTCGCGTCGACCGAAGAATCTGAACTGAACGGAACCGCTTCACAGGCGGGTTCAATGAGGCGGCTTGCAGAGGCCGAATGCTGATCATCCGCCGATTTGGTACATGGCGCGCTCGGGGCGGACGAAGTCGATCGTGTAGATGCCGTGGGCGGGCGCTTTGGCCAGGATGCAATC
>DASXWB010001084.1:0-2216 GCA_036503915.1 Lacipirellulaceae bacterium
GGGCATTGTCATCGTGGCCGCGAAAATAAGCAGAATTGCACATCGCAGCATGAGAAGCGTTCCTTCGTTGGAATAGGCGACCGATAGCCGCTGAAGCACGGCAAATCGTAACCACTCCATCGGCCCACTGCTTGCCGCTCGATTAGTGAAATTGCGCCGAGTGCATGAAGATTAACGCCCGCCAGCACTGCCACCATGGGAAACTCCCAGGGCCTGCCGAATTCGGGGGTCGCCCAGCGTGTCGGCAATGAAATTCACACCGGGAAACGGATGGTGATACGTGTGTCGATTCGGTACGGCAACGGTGTAAGCACCGGCGGCCACCGCGGCGCGGCAGCCATTGCCGCTGTCTTCGAGCACCATCATTTGTGCCGGCGGGAGCCCGAGCGTTTTGGCCGCGAGCAAATACACTTCGGGATCCGGCTTGCCGTAACGGATATCATCGGCGGTGAGAACGAATCGAAAGCGGCCAATCACTTGGAGCTGGCTAAGCACATACGCGGCGTAATCGCGCGGTCCGCTCGTGGCCACCGCGATCGGGAATTTCGCCGCTTGCAGCGCATCGAGCAATTCGTACAGGCCGGGCATCGCGGCCAGCGACGTCGCGATCAGCGCCAGCATCTCCTCCTTGCATTCGCATAGGAGCTGTTCCAGCGAGTCGGGGAGCGCATGGCAGTCGATCATGATTTGTAGCGCGTCGGCCACCGGCCGGCCCATCATCTGCTCGCGCAGCGGCGCATCATACGTCTTGCCGCGCCGGGCGAGCACCGCTTCGCCGGCTTTTTCGTACAAGTCCTCGGTGTTGGCGATGAGGCCGTCGAGATCAAACACGACGGCCCGCAGATCGAGCGACCGATTCATGGAAAATCCGCCGGATATAGGTCGTCTGGCAATGCTCTTATTACGTCGGCCAATTCGCTGAGAATTGCGATCGTAGCGCCCCAAATGCACGTGTCGGCAAATTTCAAGCACGGCGCGTTGAATACTAGCGGACCGCGCTGAATTGTCGTTCGGCCGAAATATGGCTCTGCAAGTAGTGCTTCGAGAGGAAGCTCGACGACAGACTTAACCTCACGATCATGCGGTCGCCAGCAAATGCTTGGTTCATAGGTTGCCAGAATCCATGGGCTCACGAGAAAATCACTGGCAAAAACGTAACAATCGGCAAGTCGTCCAACCACCGAAATCGATTCATAAAATCCAAGCTCTTCATGCAATTCTCGCAGCACTGCTGCGATTGACGATTCGCCGGGATCAATGGCGCCGCCGGGTAAGCTGATCTGTCCCCCATGGCGCGCGAGCGTTTGGGGTCGTTCTGTTAGAGGCAGATGCCAGCGCCCGCCGCGGCGGAAGAGCAAAATAGCCACGGCCGCGGACCGGGCGGTGTGGGGAGCCGGGCCGGCGTGGCGTCCATAGCTCAACTCCGGCGAAATGGACGAACGTCGTGGCGCTCGCCGATAGTTCGTGCGCATCAGGGTGTCGAGCCAGTTCGGAAAGTCATCCGATTTAACGATCGCCTCAATTCTCGACTCGGTAAACAACATACTCCTCATTCCAATAAGCGCGGGGCAACGCTAGCAGCTGTGCGCGATCGCTAAGCACAAAGTCGGCTTTGTATTTTCGAGCCAGTTCGCGCACGCGCTCGTCGCCAAGCTGGCCGGGCGAATCGATTGGCCCGATGAGACCCGCCGGTCCTTCGTAATAGTAAATGTCTTTGATGCGCCGGTCCCATTCGAGGATGCCTCGTGCATCTTGAGGAATGTCTTTTCGGTTGACAACCTCAGCTCGGCCCGTGCGCCATTTGAACGAATGGTTCAACCGGGGCGTGAGAAACAGCGAGTGGGCCGAAGTGTTTTCGGCAATCCACTTGCAGGCCGCGCTCCAAGCTTCAAAATCGGCCATTCTCACATCGGCCGGTGGTACAGGGTTAAGAACTCGATTTCGCGCCACGCTGGCCAGATACCAGCTCGGATAGAGAACCGCGGCCAACAGTGCCCAAGTGGCCCACGTTTTTCGCTGGGACATGGCGATCGAAACGAGTTCCGTCGCCGCCAGGGCGGCTGCCGCTGGCGCGGCGAAATCGCTGAGGCGATACCAGTAGTAACGCAGCAGGCGCGCCGCCAGCAGCGGCTCGTGCGAAGCGGCAAGCTCGATCGTTAGCCCCACGAGAGCGAGTAACGCAGCGCCCCAGGCGAATTGCACGATGCGAAAAACCC
>DASXWB010001085.1:0-10003 GCA_036503915.1 Lacipirellulaceae bacterium
ATGAGCATCGCAACGGCCAACAACATCACAATCCAGCGCGCCTTCATCGAATGGACTCCTATACACAGTTGAACGATCGTTCCAATTCAAAGATACGCCGTGTTTGGCGAGAAACGCGCCCCGATTGTAACGATCCTTCGCGTTGATTTGCAATTAGCAGCCGCAATGCCGCCGCTTTTAGCGGGAAAATCACCCGTATCGCGCCATAATTCGGTCCACGAGCCTTGGCGAGAGCCGGTTGAGCAGCAGCCAAAGCCAGCCGCGCCAACTGGTTACGACCTCGTCCTTGCCGCGCTCGATTGCCCGCACGATCGATTTGGCGACCTGGGAGGCCGGCTTGCGTCGCGGGTTGCCCCACGGCAGCTCGCCTTTTTCCTCGATAAGCGCGTCGAAGTGCTCCGTCTCCGTGGGGCCGGCCGCAGCAACCAAAAGATCGATGCCCAGCATCGACAGCTCCGGCCGCACTGCTTCGCTGAAGCCGTGGAGTGCAAACTTGCTGGCGGAGTACTCGCTCTTGTGCGGGCAGCCGCGCTCTCCGAGGATCGAGCCGATGTTGACGACGATCGGCTGCTGCGCGTCGCGCAACAGCGGGAGCGCTTCGCGAATCAATTCCACCGGGGCGAAGAAGTTCACTTCCATGATGGGCCGCAGGCGGCCGGGGTCAGCTTCTGCAAATCGGCCGTGAGCGGCGATGCCGGCGTTGTTGACAAGAATATCCAAGCCGCCGAGTTGATCCCGCGCTGCATCAAGTGCACGGCGGCGCGCGGCCGGATCCGTAACGTCGCCGGCAACTGCAACGGCCCGCCGACCGATTGAATTAATTTGCTGCACAACTTCGGCAAGACGCTCCTCGCGCCGCGCCAGAAGGACGCTATCGACGCCGTGCCGCGCAAGCTGAATCGCCAGAGCTCGCCCAATGCCGCTTGATGCTCCCGTGATTAGCGCTCGCCGATCGGTAAGACATCGATGCGGCATGATGTAGTAGGCACACTCCGTGTGCCGCAACTGCGCCGGAGTTAACGCGAGAATAGATAACGGTCCGTGCCGTGGACTTGTCTGTCAATGGAAGCGTAGATCGCAGCGCAGCTACGGCACACCGACCCGGCACCCGGTTAAACCGGCTGCCGGGTGCCCGGTGCCTGCTACATTTCACGCGACTTCGTCGATCTTAATCTCGGCGACATCCGATGCTTCATTCGGCGAGTGCCCGTTGCTGAACGCGCTGCCGTTGCGCGCCAGATGATGGCCCACGCCGCGCAAGTTGACGCGCGCATTCTCGGCCGCGATCTGGCCGAGATATTTGCGCGGAATCCGGCAATGCACCGATACTCGCTGATCGGCGTACGTGCGGCTTAGAATCTCGCCATTCTTCGCCAGGTACGCCAGCAGCCGTCCATTGGCCACGTCCATTTCCACGTCGACATCCAGAAAATGATGGCTCAGCGCATCGCTCACCGCCGTGGCCAGCCGTGTGAGGCCCTCGCCAGTTCGCGCGCTGACGAACATCGCCATCGGGTAGCGCTGCTTCAATAGTTCCAGCGTGCCGGGATCTTCGATCGCATCGATTTGATTGAGCACGAGGATCGTGTCTTTTTCCCGTATGCCAAGCTCCTCCAGCACCGAATAAACCGACGTGATCTGATCAATCACGGCCGGGTTGCTCGCGTCGGCCACATGCAGCAGCAAATCGGCCTGCCGGGCTTCTTCCAGTGTGGCCTTGAAACTGGCGATGAGGCTGTGCGGCAGATCCCGAATGAAGCCGACGGTGTCGGACAATAGCACCGGCCCCCATCCGGGCAACTGCCAGCGGCGCGTGCGCGTGTCGAGCGTGGCGAAGAGCTTGTCCTCGGCCAGCACGTCGGAACCCGTGAGCTTGTTGAGCAGCGTGCTCTTGCCGGCGTTCGTGTAGCCCACGAGCGAGACGGTCATCCGATCGGCCCGGCCCGCAACTTCACGTTCCTTGCGCCGCAATACCTGGCTCAAATCGCGGCGCAGCTCGACGATTCGCTTTTCAACCAGTCGCCGGTCCGTTTCCAGCTGCTTTTCACCAGGGCCGCGCATGCCCACTCCGGCCTTGATGCGCGACAAGTGAGTCCACATCCGCTTCAGCCGCGGCAGCGAATACTCAAGCTGCGCCAGCTCCACCGCCAACCGAGCTTCGTGCGTGCGCGCACGCGTGGAGAAAATATCCAGGATTATCTCCGTGCGATCGAGCACCTTGACGCCCAGCGCACGCTCCAGATTGCGAATCTGCGCGGGGGCCAAATTGTTGTCGAAGATGACGACGTCGGCGTCGGTCGCCCGCACCATCAGCTCCAGCTGTTCGAGCTTTCCTTTGCCGAGATAGGTCGTAACGTCCGGCGCCGCGCGGCGCTGGGTCAATCGGCCGACAACTTCCGCGCCTGCGGTTTCAGCCAAGCCGGCGAGTTCTTCGAGATTATCGCGGCCGGCTTGCTCATCGGGCAGCTCGACGCCGACCAAAACGGCCGACTCGCTTTGTACGCCCTGGTTCCGAACGATTTCCTTCACTATTGAGTGGGACCCTCGAAATGGGTTGATCGTGTTTGGAGATGCATTATTAGCTTTTGCGAGTGCGGCCAATTCCGCCACTTTTCCCGCTGCTCTATTATACCTCCCTGTCAAGGGCCGAGAGGCGTGCCGTGGCAGACACCACCGCCGCGCCAATGGTTCGCGCCCACGTAGGTCAGGCTTTCCAGCCTCACGGACAACGCGCCGACATCGTCAGGTTGGAAAGCCTGACCTGAATGTCAGCTTGGAAAGGCTGACCTACGACTACCAGATGAACTCGATGCCCACGTGGCCGCCGTGATATAACGCATTTCCCTGATCAAAAACGAAGGGAACGCGCGGTGCCTGGCCGGGCAACCCGTAGGGCGAGGCCGTGTTGAAGTTTTCGCCAGCCAGCACGATCGAATTGAGGAACAACACCTCGTAGCCGGCGCGAATCGACCAGCTTGGCAGAATATCGGCGACCAGGTCGATGCTGCCTTCCGAAATGAACGCCACGTTGTCGTCTTTGAAGCGTTCGTTCAGCGACGGCGGCGTCGTTCCAAATGGCGTCGTAATAATCTGGTTGTGCAGCGTGTAGCGATTGTTGTAGATGCCGACTTTGCCCTCCGCTCCCAGCCGCAGACCTTGCGCGAGGCCGATCCACACGTCGCCACCGGTTTGGAAGCCGGCCAGGTCGTTTTCAGCGTTCGTGAAGTTGTCGGCCCGAGCTTCGCCAATTGTTGTAAAGGTGAACGTTTCCGAAAGCCGCGTGTAGCGGGCGCCAGCCAGCAGCGTGCCCGAAACGCGCGGAATGAACCCGACCCAGTATCGGCGATAGCTCATTTCCGCCGTCTGCAGATCGGAATCGATCGAGATGCTTTGCGTGATGGAGCGCTCGGTCTCGGGCATCGGCCCGCCTTCGATCGCCACAGTGGCCGGATTCGTGCCAAACTCGGAAAACACTGAGAACAAGTTACCGGTGTCGAAATCGACTGGGTTCGGGTCAGTGAATGACGCGCTCGATTCGAAGTCGTAAATCCCCATGTAGCCGAATTCCAGCACTGACAGCGGGCCAAGGTCGAAACGGCCCATCGCGCGAAAGCCGACCTCATAGTCGTAATCCAGATCGCTGCTGGAAAGCACGACCGGCCCGCCTAGATTGAAAACTGTGAAGTCGATCGGGCGTTCGAACGTTTCCTCGCGCGTGAGGGTCACGGCTTCGACGCGCGCATCGAAGTAATGCGGGCCGCGCTGATCGACAACGTAACCCTCCATGCCAACGTCGTTCATGAGATCATATTCCACGGGCGGGCACGTGCCGGGGCCGCCCATCGACATGGGGCCTCCGTAACCGCCGTAGTGTCCGTGCTGGCCGCATCCGCATGCGGCGCCGCCGTAATCGCCATAGTCTTCGCACGCGCAGGCTTCGCCGTAACCTGCCGGTACAACGACGGGGTTGCCGTGCGCATCGACATAGGGAGTCTTCTCACGTCCCAGCAGCGTGTTGGCCGGCGTCGTGAAGAGCGCCTGCACGGGGCGGCCTCGCTCGGCGCCGCGCGCGAAACCGCTCGCCGCAGACTGTGCCGCCGCCGAGTTCGTGTGGGTCAAAACCGCAGCAGCGGCTGCCAGCGCAGCCCAAGAGAAAGTTGATCGTCGACGCGATGCGATTCGCATTGGTCTCCCCCCATGTATCGAGCAGGCGCGCTCCATGTTCCGCCCTTGCGATAGCGGCAGGCGGAAGACGGAGCGTGCCTGCTACGGTGCTCGGAACAGACTATCGGACCGTTACCGGCGGAAAAGCCAGACGTTTCGGCATATGCCGAAATTCTTTCCCAAGCCTCCCACCTTGGCGGCCAGTCGCCGCCTGCTCTGGACTGGCCCGCGCCCTCGGCGGTGGAAGCCGCGTCGGTCGCTGCAATTTGTTTGGTCGACGGAACTTGCAGAGCTGGCAGCTGCGTCAAAGGCACAGTTACAGCCGGCACGTGGACGGGAAAGGCAGGTTTTCCGCCCACGCGCAACGCAGCAAAGCGGCGGCCCGCGCGTGACGCAAGGTCCCGGTAGCAAACAATTTGACGCTTATTACGCGTCGGACTATGATGATTGGATCGGCTGCTGCAATAGTAGCACCGCGCAATGTTGAATTGCGCATGGATGGGCGGCGAAAAGCCCGGACGGCATGTGATGACGAAAGTTGCCGTCCGCCTCGGCGCGAGTCGGACCGTGCAAGCACGGCGGGGAGTCCGGCATTCAAATGTTTTCGGGGTCGAGTTCTTTCAAATATCGTTCCGCGCAGGGCTCGGCTCGCTAATCGGAACTAGCGGGCCATCGGGCCAGCGGGAATATCGGCCAGCGGGGAATTCGGTAAAAGGCGGAGTTCAGCAGAAGGGGATCTTGTCGTGAAGAGACGTAGTCGATTTGGTCGCAAGCGTTCGATTTCGCCGCAACGCAAAGCAGTCGGAGTCTTTGGCGCCCGACAAAAGCGCAAGGCGAAGAGTTGGACCTTCGAGCGCTTGGAAGACCGGTTTTGCTTTTCGATCGCCCCAACGGGTCTCGAGACCGTCAGCTTCTCGAACGCCACGCCGGAAGGCGCGGCCATGATCGCACAACGGGAAATGGAATGGATCCTGCGCCAAGTGGCGGATGCGGCCACCAACGAAACTGACCTCAATGAGGTGATTCAGAACTACACGACGCGCGCGCTTCCCAACGATCCGCTCTTCCCCAGCCAGTGGCATCTTCTTAACGTGGGGCAGGAAGTCGGTAACCCCGACTTCCAACGCCTGTTCGGCGTGCCCGGCGAAGATATCAACGTCGTGCCCGTCTGGAACATGGGCTACACCGGAGAAGGCGTCCTCGTTGCCGTGATGGACACCGGCGTGCAGATGAACCATCCCGACCTGATTGGAAACATTCATCCCACGCTGCGCTTCAACGCGCTCACCGGCACGAACAACCCCAATGACGATCCGTTCACTGGCGGGGGTCATGGTACGTCCGTGGCCGGGCTCATCGGCGCGACCTGGAACAATGCCGGTGATTTCGTACTCGATGGGAATGAGGAGCCGATTCTCGATGTGAACGGCAATCCGGTCCGTGAGGGCGGTGGCGTCGGCGTTGCGCCGAATGTCACGCTTGTGCCAATCAAGATATTGGGCTTCGGGCAAACCGATGCGACGAACCTCGCCGCCTTCCAGTACGCGATTGCCAACGACATCGACATCACGAACAACAGTTGGGGACCGATTGACAACCGAACGGCCGTCCCATTGTCGCCGGTTGAGTTGACGATCCTTCGCGATTCGGTGATCTTCGGCCGCGGTGGCCTGGGCATGATCAATCTCTGGGCATCGGGCAACGGCGCCGGCCCGTTCTTCAGTCCCGGTTTCGATTCCTTTGGCACTCTGGACAGCGCCACCTACGACGCGTTCGTCAGCTCACGCTACACGATTGGCGTCGCAGGCGTCGATCACGACGGGCTGTATGTCAATTCCGATGGCACGTTCACATCCTACCCCGAGGCCGGACCGGGCGTGCTCGTCTCCGCGCCGACCGGTTCGAACGTCGCCCAAACCGTGGCCAACGATTCGGGACAAGGCAGCGGTCTTTGGACGACCGACTTGATCGGCGACTTCGGACTCAACTCCGCGCCCTTGCCCAATGGATTCGACCCGGACCGCGACTTATTGGCCGATCCGAACTACACCTCGCGCTTCAATGGCACGAGCGGCGCGACGCCGATCGCCTCTGGCGTGGTCGCGCTGATGCTCGAGGCGAACCCCAACCTCACTTACCGCGACGTGCAAGAGATTCTTGTGCGCAGCGCACGCCAGAACGCACAGTTCGAGCTCCCATCATCCGGTGGTCTGCAAACGCTGCAAAGCACCTGGCAAACCAATCAGGTCGGGCCGTTTCGCGATGTTGACACGTTTATTCATGGCGTCCTGTTTGACACGTTTTCGGCCCTCTTCGATCCACTTGCGGATACGACGCAGGCAAACTTCCCGGATGCTACACAATTCCCGTTCTTGCCCTTCAACGATGGAGGTCGTCAGGACGGTCATTACGAACCCATGCCGGCGAACTTTACAAACGGCGCCGGCTATACCGTGAGCCAGGGCTACGGTGTGTACGCGGAACAGGTCGGCTACGCGCACGGCGTCATCGACGCAGAGCTGGCCGTCAAGATGGCCCTCCAATGGCATGAGCTGGGCCAGAATATGGATCCTTTTACCGAGCGGACGTACACGACGTTCGTATTGCAGCCCGGCTTCAACTTCCCCGCAGCCGAGGAAATGCCCGATAACGGTTTGCTCGTACCCGGCGGCATCGGCGGGCTTGGCGGTTTCATCGATTACTGGAACGAGTATTTAGAAGATCCGCCGGCGCCGTTCGATCCGATGGAACCCGACGATTGGCCGGATTGGCAGCGCGGGTTTTCCTATATTCCGTTCGTTGTGCCTCCGGATGAGGCGATTAACGCCGAATGGGTCGAGATCAAAATCGAGCTCGCTGGGCCGGCCGAGGATCTCGAAAACTTGCGCATCATGCTCACTTCGCCCAACGGCATGCAAAGCGAGCTGAATCACTATTACGGTGATCCTGAGTTTATTCCCACGTCGGTTCAGCTGCTTTCCCAACCGCCTGGATTCATTGACGCCGGGACGATCGACGTCAACGGCGGCACCTTCGTCTGGACTTTCTCCACGAACCAGATGTTCGGCGAAAGCACGAATACCGCGGTGATCATCGATCCCGTGACCGGCGAGCCGGTCATTGGGCCGGGCGGACTGCCGGTTTTCCGCAATTGGGAATTGCACATGGAAAACTGGTCCAACTCCACCTTTGGGATCGTCGGCCTCGAGATGACCTGGCACGGCAAGCCGATTGAAGGCGGCGCGTTGAATCCGAACTGGAACGTCGCGGCCGCACAGCGCGTTCAAGGCTTCGTCGCCATCGACACGAACAACGACGAGCAGTTCAATTACAATCGCTACATTCAATCCGTCTTCGACCCGGACAACGACCCGCTCACGATCCGCAGCACGGACGTGGTGCGCGTGCTCGACGACACCTACCAGGACAACAACGGTAACGGCCTCTTCGACGCCGGCGACGTCCGCAACCAGGAACCCTTCGCCGAGAATATTCTCGTCGAAGCCTACCGAGTCGACCCGGCTACGGGCGACGTCGACGACGATCCCACGGCGCGCTTCCTTACTGGCGCCGACGGTAACTACTACTTCGATCTGAATCCGAACTTCGAGTACGAGATTCGCATCACCGATCCGCTCGACCGGATCATCCTCGAGGACACGGAGACGCCGGACGCGGCGCCTCCGGGCCTGGAATACCTCGGGCATTTCCAAGAGACGTGGCGCATCACGCCCGACTGGTTCTTTGCGCCTGATCGCGACAATCCGCTCGGCTTGGCCGACAACCCCGGCGAGATTTTCGTCGGCATGCACGACGCCAACGGCGACGGCATTGCCACGCTCTCGCCGCAGCCGTTCCTCGACATGGGCGATCCGATCCCCATGGCGGTGAAGAACGTCAACTTCCTTCTCAAGCAAGATGCGGCGCCGTCAAGTTTTGAAGTAAGCGGCACAGTCTACGCCGACCTCAACGGCGACGGCATATTCAACGAGAACGACGTGCCGGCGCCTGGCATCTTTGTGTACCAGGATGTGAACCGCAACGGCGTGGCCGACAGCGGCGAACCGCGCGTTGAAACCGATGCCAACGGCATGTACACGCTGACGATCCCGGCCACGATTACCGGCCCTTACCAGGTCGGCGTCATTCCGCCCTCCGACGAATGGATTCCCACCGATCCGGATGCTGACGGCCTGGCGCTGGTCTTTGCCGGTCCCGGTTCGCCAACGCAAATCGTCAACTTCTTCCTCGATCCGCCAAACGATCCCGATGGCGATCCCAACGAGAACGGGAACATCATCGGTTTTGTGTTCAACGATCTCGACGAGGACGGCATTCGGGATCCGGGCGACGTTGGGCTTCCCGGGTTCACCATGTTCATCGACGTCAACGAGAACGGCACGCTGGACGCCGGCGACATCCAGGCGGTCACCGGCAGCAACGGAGCCTTCATCTTCTCCGATGTCGACCCCGGGTTGCACCGCATCGACATCCATATCGAGCTTGAAGGCACCGACCAGGCTTCGTGGCGTCTGACGTCGCCAGATCAGGGTTTTCGCGAGGTCGCTCTCGGCGCTGGCGGCACTGTTTCGGGCGTCTCCTTCGGCGTCGAGAATCGCGCCGACGGCGACTGGGGCGACCTGCCCGATTCGTATTCAACCACGGCAGCCGCGAACGGCCCGACCCATACGATCGTGCCGGGCTTCCGGCTGGGCGGCGCCATCGACGGCGAAGTCAACGGCCTGCCGAATTCGGCAGCCGACGGTGATGACGCGGTCGGCAATGATGAGGATGGCGTCACGATCCTCACCAACGGCGGCCAGCTCCAGGTCGGCTCCAATACGCTTCAATTCGTCTTGCACGGCGTCGGCGGCATCCTCAATGGTTGGATGGACCTCAACGGCGACGGCGATTTCGCAGACCCGGGCGAGCACATGATTGATAACGTCGATCTCAACCCCGGCACGCGGCAGGTCGTCGTGTCCCTGCCGGCAAGCACCGCCAGCGGCCCGATTGCCGCGCGCTTCCGTTGGGGCGAGGAGGGGCTGGGCTTCGAAGGGCCGGCCGGCATCGGCGAAGTCGAGGATTACTTCCTGCCCAGCACGATTCCGGTCATGCTGGCCGGCGACTTCAACGACGACCTCAGCGTCGACCAGTTGGACTACAACATCTGGCGCGAGACGTACGATTCCACGGCCGACCTCCGTGCCGATGCCAACAACAACGGCCGCGTCGACCTCGCCGACTTCGTCATCTGGCGAAAGAACAACGGCAACTCGGCCGCAGCGGCCGCCGCCGCTTCCGTGCCCTTCGCGCCGACGTACGGAGCGCTGCCGGTGTACTTTGGCGACGTGCGAGCCCTGCGTGATTCCGGTCTGGTACGGACCGGAAGTGCACCCGGCCCCGGGCTGCCTCCGGATTCCACCGACCCGATCTTCGTGGGCTTGGAAGCAGGCACGACCACATCGCGGCCAGGCTTCTCGCCCACCTCGCGCTTCGAATTGGGCGCAGCACCGGTCCAAAGCGGCGTGGCCATCAATGGCCTGCTTGTGCTGGATCAGGCGTGGGCCGAAATGGATGATGACGCCGCTGACGAGCCGAGCCTCAACTGGACGGACGGTGAAAACACCGTCGACGACCAGACGCTCGCCAGCGTCTTCGACGACGGTGCGCAGTTGTGGAAGGCCCTGTAAGGCGAAGTACTAGAACCGGTTTCAAAACTGCCCTAATTAACCGGACGCTAGCCACCCAGAGGGTACCCGCCGGCTGATCTGATCAGCCGCGGGGCGCTAGCCCCGGTTTTGAAACAGCTTCTAGTCATTCAGGCAGTTTGCTAAGT
>DASXWB010001086.1:0-7407 GCA_036503915.1 Lacipirellulaceae bacterium
ATCAGCCAGGCGTAGAGAATCCCAATCGCCACGCCTAGCGCCGCACCAATGGCCGCCACAACGAGCCCTTCACGGCCGAGCAGCCTTGTTATACTTCGCCGCCCGACGCCCACGGCGGCCAACGTGCCCAGCTCGCGCGCCCGCTGCTCGACGCCAAGCTGAAATAGAATCGCGATGAGCATGACGGCTGAGGCCATGAGGAAAAAGCTGAAACCAAGGAACAGCCAGTCGAACGGCGTTGTACCTTGGGAAGCGGCGAGGCCTTGCGCCTTGACGGGCATGAATCTCATTCCCATGTGTGAGGGAACAAGCTCCTCGCGCAATCGAGACTCAGCCCATTCAACTGCTGATTGATCGGTCAAATGAAGCGTCTTGCTCAGGTCGATACGCACGAGGCTGGTGGTTCCCCAGCGACTTTTCCAGAGCCGCGCCGCCGCATGCGGCGAAATGAACGCTTTGGGAGTCGTGTGGTATTTGTCCCAATACTCTTCATCCTGCGGCCGAATCTTTTCGACAAGCTCAAAAGGCAGGTCCCACTCGTCGATCGATTCCTTATCCGTGACGCCGGGAAGTTCCGGTGTCAGCATGGAATCCGCCGCAGGGGACGGATTGCCAGCGGCATCCTCCAGCGGAACGATCGCGCGCAACTTCAGCGGCTGCGTTTTGCGCTCGCGCAGCTTGCCATGCACACTCTCGGGCTCGTAATAGGTCACGCTCACGAGGTCGCCGACTTTCGCTTTCAGGTCGGCGGCTGCCCACTGGTTGAGCACAATTTCATCCTCGGCGAGCACAATCGGCTCACCCCCTTCGTCGCGCAGCGGTCCGAGCGTCGAGGTCGGGTGGATTCCGGTAATGGTCGAGTAAGGAATTTTTCTTTGCGATTCACCCTCGCCGATGGCAATCGAATTCGCCAAGTACGTGACAACCGGCTGGATTTCGTCGCGGCTAAATTCGGCCATTGCCGAGACGACTTCCGGGCGGAGCACGAGTTGGTCGGCCGAAATCTGGACAGCCGTTTTCCTAAAGGGCAACGGTTCGATTCTCAGGCCGTAGTCTTCGAGCGCTGGCCGCAATGTGCCCTGAAGAGCGCCGACGGCCCACGCATCGTTCGGGCGATTCGCGTTCTGGCTGCTGACGAGAATCGCATTTGCTTTGCCCGGCTGATCGAGAATCTTCTGCAACGTTGTCAGCGGCAAAAACACATTGCGCGGAAGATGCTGGCTCGGCGCCAGGCTGAAGCGCGCCAATCCATCGCCTGGCAGCACGGCGGCAACTTCGAGCGGACGGGCTGTTGACGTTTCGCTTTTTTCCCCTAGCGGGCTGTCGGCTGGAATTGCACCGACAGTCCCTAAGCGTAGTAAGATTTCATCGTTCACCTGGGCGCCCAGTTCCGTCGCCAATGATTCCGTAAGCGCGACCTGGCCGTCGGCCAACGGCTTGGCCGGCCCTCCCTGGCCTAATTCCCAAAAAGTGGGCCTGATGCCGACAACGGAAACACGCGTGGCGCGGCGAACGCCTTTCCCGCTGCCCGTTTGAAGCGTGCCGGTTAGCAGCAGCGCCGGTTCCGCCGTTTCGAAGCTCGCTCTTAACCGGGATGTGCCGGTTGCGAAATTTGCTTTAAAGCCGGGCTCAGAGGCAAGCTCCTCGGCAAGCGCGGCTCTGAACAACTGCTCGGCGATCAAGACCGAATCGATTTTTCCCAAGCGCTGAATCGTCAGATCGCGCAAGCTGCCACGCATCGAATCGCCCACTAGCAGCGCGCCGGTCAGCACAGCCGCAGCCACGGCCACGCCTAGTGCGACGGCGACGTGAATCCGACGGTAGTGTCGGAGGCTGGCGAGAATGAAACGAACCGGTGTCATTGCATGCAGGCCGCGATCATTGATAGGTGTCAGGTTTCACGTGTCAGGTATCAGACGAAATGTTAGGGACTTCCAAATACGTGACACTGACAGCGGACACCTGAATCCTGACACCTCACGTTCCCCGGACCGATCCGAACCACTCGATCTGCTTCCGCGGGCAGAATACCAATCCATGCACCTCGCAATACGGCCGAAGCCAGGTGGCGCGGGCCTCGAGTTCGTGCTGGTCGGTTCCCTGCGGCATCAACAGGACGCGTTCGCGCGATATCTCCGGGAATTCTGCAAGATACCGGCCGACTTCCCCGAGGTCCGCTCGCGAATCGACGACGAACTTCACTTGGTATTCGTACTCGCGCGCGAGCCTTCGAATGACGTCCGGACGATGGCGCTCGCGTTCGTGACGCCGATGCCATCTCGGATGCCTATCCGCCGCCGGCGCGGAGCTGGCAAACTTCGGGCTGATTGACATCAGATCGCAGTCCAATGGCAAATAAAGAGTGCCTGCCGTTTCAATGGTCACGTGCCGGCGAATCGCCCGTAGTCGCGCGCAGAGCGGGAGCATCTCGGCAGATAGCATCGGCTCGCCACCTGTAACCACGACGTGACGCGTGTCCCACTCCTCGACCTGGGCGACAATTTCGTCCGTCGACATGTCGCGCCCTTCAGGCCGCCACGACGTGTAAGGTGTGTCGCAAAACCAGCAGCGCAAATTGCAGCCGCTCGTGCGCACAAACACGCTCGGCAGGCCGGTGAGCAAGCCTTCGCCTTGAAGCGAGCGATATATCTCAGCAATTCGCATGGTTCTTTAGAATGCGCGATGCAGGGGCGGGGTTAAATTACCGAATGCCTTGTTCCTACCGCCCCGCATCCCTCATCCTGCATCCTGTATTCACATAGTCTGGTAAGCAATCGGGTCCCGAAGGCCCGCTTCGGCAAATCCCTTAAGTCGCAAGCGGCACGCATCGCAACGGCCGCAAGCGACGCCGGCCTCATTCGGCGCGTAACAGGAATGCGTCAAGGCGTAGCTCACGCCAAGCTCGTGGCCGCGGCGAATGATCTCGGCCTTCGTCATCTGAATCAGCGGCGTATGGATGCGATAGTTTATTATCTTCTCGACGCCCGCCTTCGTCGCCAGGCTGGCCAGCTTCTCGAACGCCGCGATGAATTCCGGCCGGCAATCAGGGTACCCGGAGTAGTCGACCGCGTTGACACCGATGAACAAGTCGGCTGCCCCCACTGTCTCAGCATAACCAAGAGCCAGTGCCAAAAACACTGTGTTTCGGGCCGGAACATAGGTGTTCGGAATCCCCTGCGAAATCTCCTCGTAGTCCCGATCGAGCGGCACGGCGATCGCGTCGGTCAGCGCGCTGCCGCCGAATTGGTTCAACCCAACTGAGGCGACGATATGTTTCGCGACTCCAAGCGACTTGGCAACGCGCCGTGCCGCTTCCAACTCAAAACGGTGTCGCTGGCCGTAATCGATTGAGAGCGCAAACAGCCGATAGCCTTCGGCTCGCGCGATGGCCGCCGTTGTAGCGGAATCCAGTCCGCCTGAAAGGAGGACAACTGCATCGCCATTGCGTGCGTTCTTAGACACGGTGGTAGATTTTTTCATTTCGGATTGCGGGTTTCGGATTTCGGATTACTAAGCACCCAATTCGCATCCCCAATCCAAAATCGGCAATCGGCTGCCGCCCCTTCCGCCGCTCTTCTTATCATGCCAAAATGCATGGCGTGTCGATAGGAGAGGCCTAATGTCGGATTTCCGCAACCTGCTGGAAACATTCGAAAACCAGTTTCCGGATCGAGATTATCAGATCGAGATTTTGTGTCCCGAGTTCACGTCAGTTTGCCCGCGCACTGGCCAGCCCGATTTCGGCACGCTTACGATCACTTATACGCCAAACAAAAAATGCGTCGAGCTGAAGAGCCTCAAGTTCTACATGCAGGGCTTCCGCAACCAGGGCATTTTTTATGAGCACGTCACCAACACGATCCTCGATGACCTCGCGGCCGTAGTAGAACCGCGCTGGATGAAGATTGATGCCGCGTTCAACACGCGTGGCGGCATGAAAGAGACAGTCACCGCGAAGTATACGGGCGCTTTTTGAAGTCGGTTTCTTGCGCTATGCCCATACAAGTCGACACAAAGAGGGGAGACAGCGAGACGGGGAGACTGGGAGATTAAAATAGAAGCGGTGTCGCTTGACTCCCCTTCTCCCATTCTCCGCGTCTCCCACTCTCTTCAACCAGCAGCAGAAAGCGCCACATGCCCGAACGACCCCAAGTAGTGATTTCCGGTTTCGGCGACGAGGCGGCTAATCACAAGGCGGCTGTCGAGCAGTTCGCCGCGATGTCGGCGCTTGGCCTGCAGTTCTACAGCCTGCGGTTTGTCGATGTGGGCAGCGGCGTCAAGAACGTGATGAAGCTGACCAAAACTGAGATCACCAAGCTTCGCCACCTCGAGGACGAGTATGGCATGAACGTGGCCTCGATCGGCTCGCCCCTGGGAAAAGTGAAGCTGCGAGACGTCGACGACGGCACAAAAAACGAATATGTGCCTTTCGATCGCTATCTCGACAAAGAGGTCAGCCGCGCTTGCGAATTGGCCCATGCGTTCGAAACGAAACTCATCCGAGGCTTCTCCTTCTATCATCCGAAAGGCACGGACCCGCGCGAGCACGTGTCACAAGCCGCCGATCAACTGGCTCAAATCGCCGAGGCTTGCCACCGCAGCGACCTGACTTACGGCCTTGAGGTCGAAGCCAATTTGGTCGGACAAACCGGAGAATTGATGGCTGAGCTGCATCGCCGTGTAAATCACCCCGCGCTTGTCACGATCTTCGACGGCGGCAACCTCGTGAGCCAAGGATTCAACACGGAGGAGACGTTCCAGCAATACCTCGCCATGAAACCCAGCATCGGCTGGATGCACATCAAGGATTATCACGATCCGCAGCTGAAGCGCACTAATCACGTGGACGAAGACAAACTGAAAAACTTTGTGCCGGCGCACCTGGGAGACAGCGGTCACGAGCGGATTCTACGCGACTTTGCCGAAGTCATCCCACAGCTCGAGCAGAAGCTCACCAAACGCGGAATTCCGGGTGTGATTCTTGATCTGGAACCGCACCTCAAGGGCGGCGGCCAATTCGGCGGATTCAGCGGTCCCGATGGCATGGGTGTTGCCGTTCGCGGCCTATGCCGCGTGCTGGACCATGTTGGCATTGATTATCACCTGCGCGACTTTGACGACGTGCGCGCCGCGCGCGGATTCTGATTATTGTCGCGGCAACAGAAGCGAGCCGGGGCGCAGTGAGCCTCCGGTTTGGCGCCCCTTGCTGATACATTCAGCTCTTCGCCAAATTATTTACGTCAATCGTCGACGCAGGCGGCAACGGATTGGCGAAGCCCTGCAACTGGTCCTCTGGCCCGTCATAGGCCGCGGCGCGAAACGCATCGATCAACTCGGCGTACGTCTGGCCCGCCCAATAGGCGGCCACGATCAGCGATACGCAGGCGGTAATGAATTGCAAGTCCTTCCAGTGCGGCGCACCGAGCATCATCAAAAGGCTGGTCATGCCTGCGAGCGTCGAAACGATAACCTTGGTAATAGCATTGCGGCGATGCACGCGCAGGCCGTGCGTGCCGATGGCCCTCCGGGCCGACTCATTGGCCAGCGCACGCAGCGTTTTCATATCGGCCGGCTGCTCGACGATCGGCGCTTTGCGCCGAACTGTGCCAAGACTGGTGAGCCAATCGCCGTTTCCGGCCACTCTTACAAGCTCGTTTGTGGTAACGCTCGGCTGCGCGACTGGTCCCGGAGTCATTGCCGAATAGCTGGTGCTCGGCTGAAACCCAGGCGGCAATAAGGAACCCGTCGATTGCACATCTGCCGCAGCCGACTGCATTGCGCTCGCTTCCGGCCGATCGCCGCGTACGCGCTGAAGCAGCTTCGACATATACTGCTCGATCGACTCCTCCTCGTCGTCCGTCGACGCCGACGTCATTTCACTTTCCGGTTGAATGCCTCTCGGGTCTCGCGGAGTGTCGATGAGCGAGTCGCTGCCCTTAAACTCATCCGCAGTTGCCGACCGCGGCGTCGCGGCAGAAGGCTGGTCGGTGTCGGCGCCGTCGTCAGCAAACATGTGGCCGTACTGCTCAATGAACGACTTAGCAGGAGCCATTTGCCAGCTGTTATCGACGGGCGGAGTAGCCCGGCTGCCCGATTGCGGAACTTGTGTATCCGCGTACGGCTCGATCGGACAATTGACGCTTTGTGATTCAACCGCACAGGGCTCTTCACTGACCGCCCCTTGCCGCCAAATCGAGAACTCGACGAACGGTGCCAGCTCATCTTCCGTTTCAGGCCTCGGCTCCGACGCCACATTGACTTCCGGTATTGCCGGGTCTTCGAAAGAACTAAATGACTTCGAGCCCGGCTCAAAAGTTGACGGCGATTCGACCAGCGATTCGGTTTGCGGAACGTACTGTGGCAATTCGACGAGGGGCGGCTCAAACTTTGGCACCAACGCTTGCGCCGCCATGCTTTGTTCGAGCCGCTCGATCCGCCCGACGATCTCACTCGCCCGAGACTGAAGTTCCGCAATCTGGCGCTCCAACTCACACCATTGAAGATGCGCCTGCTCGCGCTCGGCCCGCCATTCGGCACACTCTTGCTGCCAATCTTCGCGTGCACCCTTCCACGAGGCCAACGTTACTTCGAGCTGCGACAGGTGCTCGTGTAAGACGGTCAGGCGTCCTATGGATTGATCAGCTCCGTCTGACTGCGCGCCCCATGGTTCCGGCCAAGCCTGATCGGCGTGGTCCACGCTGGTAGCGCCAACTGATTGTCGAGATGCGGCGTTTTGTCGCTCCTCACTCAGCTGCGTAACCCGGGTTGCGTTCCACTCTCCCCAGGATTCCAAGGAAGAAGCCGGCGGATTCGTTGATGACTCACCCGCCGCCGATGCGGCTACCTCGGTCGAGGGGTTTTCGTCTTTCTTCGCAGCCAAATCGGATTCGACGATTTCCAATTCCAACTCCGCTTCACCAACGGCAAGGCGATCTCCCAGCCCCAGCGGTGCTTCATCAAACGCGTGGCCATTGAGTCGCGTGCCGGCGGCCCAGCGGCGCACCGACAAATTTCCGTTCTCGCAAAGTATCAGACAGTGCAACGGCTGAACCCCCGGCCGCCCAATGCGTATATCGCAACGTGGGCTGGATCCGATTGTGGTTTTGCCCTGTCGCAGTTCCACGAGTTGCTGACTTGTTCCGTCGGAACGAATCCGCAAACGGAGCTTGCTCGCGGCGTCGAAGGCCGGCTTGGTTGTCGGTTGCATCTCGACGAGCAGCATCGGATTGGCCGCCAAAATGATAGTCAGGTTGGAACAATCTAGGACGAGCGCGCAAGCTGCACGCGTCGCGGAGGCACTTTGCCCGATACCAGCATTTAGCTTTTATCCCCGCAGCGGTCAAAGTTTGCGGCCTGCTGGCAGCCGCTAAATCGAGAGTAGCCGGCATAATCCGGCAACTTCGACTG
>DASXWB010001087.1:0-2846 GCA_036503915.1 Lacipirellulaceae bacterium
CGAACCATGTCGAGCGGGGCCTGCTGACCGGTTCGCTGGGCGACGCGCACCAAGAGCTGCAAATCCATGGAATGGGGAAACTTTGGTGCACTGCCGAAGCCGCCATAAGCGTTGTCGAACGCCCGGTGCAACTGGATCACCGCGCGGTCGATAAGGCGGGCGTTCAAACTGCCCGCATCGCCGCCCGCGACGTCGCCGACGTTTCGCAGCTCGGCCGTGAGCTGGTCGGCCGCCGTGAGCGCGTGTTCGCGGCGGTTTCTCCAGGCGTCGATCACCGCGGCCAGAATCTGGTCAAAGCCGGGCATGCCGCGCGAGCTTTGCGGCGGCCAGTACGTGCCGCCGTAGAACGGCTTCAAGTCGGGCGTCAGGAACACGCTCATCGGCCAGCCGCCGTGGCCGGTGAGCATCTGCACCGCGTTCATGTAGATCTGGTCGAGGTCGGGCCGCTCCTCCCGATCAACTTTGATCGAGACAAAGTTCTCATTGAGCACGCGGGCGATCGCCTCGTTCTCGAAGCTTTCGTGCTCCATCACGTGGCACCAGTGGCAAGCCGAGTAGCCGATCGAGAGAAAGATGGGCTTCTCGTCGCGGCGCGCTTTTTGGATCGCCTCCTGGCTCCAAGGATACCAGTCCACCGGGTTGTCCCGGTGCTGGAGTAGATACGGGCTCGATTCGTTGGCGAGGCGATTCGGCATGGACAATGATGTTCGATGTTTGATGTAAGATAGAAGATGTCAGAACACGATGCCTCTGACATCTTCTATCTTACATCTCACATCTTCCATTCCTCACTCAATCCAGCCCCCACCAAGCACACGCTCGTTGATGTCGGCGTCGTAGCAAACAACTGCCTGGCCCGGCGTGATGGCGAACTGCGGCTCGTCGAACACGACTTGCAAACGCCATTCCGCAAGCCGCGTCATCGTGGCTGGCTCAGCCGCCGCGTTATACCGGATTTGGGCGCAGCACCGCTGCCCGCTATCTGCATCCGCGTCCGCCGCGACGAACCAATTGCAGTCACGCGCGGTGAGCTCGTGGCGATACAGCTCGTCTCGGTCGCCGATCATCACGCGATGCGACTCCGGTTCGATTTGCACCACGAACTGCCGCTCGCCGAGCGCGACGCCCAAGCCCTTTCGCTGTCCGACGGTGAAACCCTCGATGCCGGCGTGGCGACCGATGACTTCTCCGGACGTCGACACGAGCTGGCCGGCCGTATCGCGATCGCTGCGCCGGCGCACAAATTCGTCGTAGCGGCCGCGCGTGACAAAGCAGATTTCCTGGCTATCCTTCTTCTCAGCTACGCGCAATCCCAAAGTCGAGGCGATCCGACGAATCGCCGGCTTCTCGAAATTCCCCACCGGCAACATCATCCGTCGCAGTAGCTCCGGCCGGATGCCGAATAACACGTACGATTGATCCTTCGCCGCGTCCACGCCGCGCAACAGCGCAGCGCGGCCATCGCGAGCTTCAAGCCGAGCATAATGGCCTGTAGCAACGAACTCCGCGCTCACGCTGTCCGCGTAGTCAAAAAGCTTGCCAAACTTGATCCAGTTGTTGCATTGCACACAGGGGTTGGGCGTGCGGCCCGCCGTATATTCGGCGACGAAGTAATCGATGATCTGGCCGAACTCGGCCTGAAGGTTGAGCGCGTAGAACGGGATGCCGAGCTTGTCGGCCACACGCCGGGCATCTTCGGCATCGGAAGCCGTGCAGCATCCTTGCTTGTGATGGAGGGAGGAGCGGGGAGCGGAGAGCGGGGAGTCAGAACTAGCACATTCCTGCTCCTTGCTCCTTGCTCCCTGCTCCATGCTCGTCGCCGCCGGCGACTGCTCGCCGTGGCGCATGAAGACGCCGATCACGTCGTGGCCCTGCTCCACAAGCAAATGGGCCGCGACGCTGGAATCGACTCCGCCACTCATGGCCAGCACGACGCGCGACATATGGCGAGTCTATGGCTGCGGCATGGCGGCGGCAAGTGTTTGGCCTCGTCGCGGCCCGCGAGTAACCGTATAATTCCACTCACTATAAAGTCCAAAAAGAATTGAACCGCCAAGGCCCCAAGAACGCCAAGGAAGACATTCATTCGCGTCATTCTTGGCGTCTTGGCGGTTATTAAGTTCTGTTACCCGGAGTTTCGCATGGAAAAAGAGTACATCGATCGCGCCAAGGCGATTCGCGAAGGCATCCTGCAGCTGCGAGACTCTCTTTGACTGGGAAATGAAGAAGTCGCGGATCGCGGCCATCGACGCCGAACAGGCCAAATCTGACTTTTGGAACAGCCAGGAGCGCGTCCAGTCATTGATGGAAGAGCGCAAGAGCTTGGCGACGATCGTTACGCCGCTTGAAAACGCCCTCAAGGAAAGTGACGATCTGGCCGTTGCGATTGAATTGGCATCCGAGGACGAGTCCATTGCGGCGGAGGTGCCCGAACGAGTCGCGCGCCTGGAAAGTGTCGTCGAACAACTCAAGCTCAAGGCGCTGCTCAACGGCCCGCACGATGCCGCAGGAGCGATCCTTTCGATCAATGCGCGCGACGGCGGCACGGACGCCAACGACTGGGCCGAGATGCTGCTGCGGATGTATACGCTGTGGGCGCAGAAGAGTGGCTACTCCGTCGAACTCTTAGAGCGCCAGGACAGCGAGCAGGCCGGCATCAGCCACGCGGCCATCGCCGTGCGCGGCCCGATGGCGTACGGCTATCTCAAGGGCGAGACGGGCATGCACCGGCTGGTGCGCATCAGTCCGTTCAACGCCGAAGGCAAGCGGCAGACCAGTTTCGCGGCAGTCGACGTGTCGCCCGAAGTTTCCGACGCGGTCGAAATTGAGATCAACCCCGACGATGT
>DASXWB010001088.1:0-1925 GCA_036503915.1 Lacipirellulaceae bacterium
CCATACAAACAAATTCAATTACGTACGAGCCGACGGGCACGCTGGTTAAATTGCGCCCGCACATCGACACGGAAGGATACATCCAAGTGAGTTTGCACTATGGGGCTTCTCACATGGAGAAGTCGAGCGATACCCGAATCATGATTCCAGCCGCTGGCGATGCCATCTTCGCGGACGTCATTTTGACATCCCAAATTAATACGACCGCGCGTCTCAAAAGCGGCACAGCCGTTGTGGTACATAATCAGGCTTTCACCGACATGGAGAGCGGCAAAGCGGACGGCCAGATTAGATTGGTCTTATTAGGCGCGCAAGTACTCGAGTCAACCAAATAAACCGACTCAGTTGTGCCCGGCCTTTGGCGTCTCGCCGCTGAGATGGCGGCGCAGATAGGTGGCCCGCTCGATGTTGCGGTCCGACGAGTCGAGCTCCATGCCGGTGAGCTTTTGAAGGTGGGCCGGCTGCGTGTGAACGAAAAGCTTATTCACCGTTGGGATCGCCACGTCGCGAATGAGGCCCAGGTTGACGCCCATCCGCAAGCTCGAAAGCAAATGCATCGTTTCTTCCGAACTTATCGTCTGAGCGGTGCGCAGGATGCCATACGCCCGGCTGACGCGATCGTGCAGCGTCTCCTGGCTTTCGCGAATTAGGAAGTCTCGGGCCTTTCGCTCGTAGTCGATAAGCACCGGCACCACGTCGCTGACTTTCTTGGTAAGCTCCTCCTCGCTCTGGCCCAGCGTAACCTGGTTGCTTACCTGGTAGAAATCGCCTTGCGCCTGCGATCCTTCGCCATACAGTCCCCGCACAGCCAGATTGATTTTCTGCAGACTGCGGAAGACTTTGTCAATCTGCCGCGTTATCACCAGGGCCGGAAGGTGCAACATCACGCTCACCCGCACTCCGGTGCCAACATTCGTCGGGCATGCGGTCAAATAACCAAACCGATCGTTGTATGCATAGGTGATGCGCGCCTCGATCGAATCGTCCAGCTCGTTGATCTGCTCCCATGCAGACGCCAAATCGAGGCCGCTTTTGAGCACCTGGATCCGCAGATGATCCTCCTCATTGATCATCACACTCATCTGCTCGCGCTGGTCGATCACCACGGCGCGGGCGCCTTCAGCGTCGGCATGCTCGCGGCTGATGAGCTGCCGTTCGACGAGGAATTGCCGATCAACTGCCTCTAGTGCACTGACGTCGACATAGATGAGCTGGCCGGTGAATTTGCCTTCTTCATGCAGCTTCTCGATCCGGCCGCGCAGAATCTTGCCGATTTCCGCCCGGTCGGTGTCCGTCGCCCGGGAGATGAACGGAAAGTCGGCAAGGTTGCGCGCAAGGCGTATTCGGCTGCTGATGACAATATCCGACTCCGGTCCGGAGCCGCGCAGCCATTCGCCAGCCGTGTTAGCCAATTCCTGAGCGTTAAGCGATGAGAAGTTCATTTGATCAACCAAGTCTCCTCGAACGGCGAGCGGCGCTCGGCACCTCACTTGCCATCCTTTACTTTTTCGCGGGCCTGCTCGATCTTTCGAATCTCATCTCGTATTTGCGATGCGCGCTCGTAATCCTCGCCGGCGATCGCCTCCTTCATTTCGCGGCGCAGCCGTATCAGCTGTGTCTGCTCTTCGGCGCCGCTGGCGCAGAATTTGGGAACCTTGCCTACGTGCCGCGTCTCACCGTGAATGTTCAGCAGCAGCGGCTCGAGCTCCTCGCCGAAGCAAATGTAATCGTGCGGGCAGCCCAGCCGCCCTTGTTTGCGAAACTCAAGAAACGTCACCCCGCAAACCGGGCATGATCGCTGATCGAGCCGCGCGAGCTGCTCGGCCGTCTCGCCGACGGCCAGATGCTGGGCCAACAACCCAGCCATTGTCGGCAGGGCCTCGGCCGCATCGTCGGACGACGGAGTCAGGAACTTGTGCGCGCAC
>DASXWB010001089.1:0-8827 GCA_036503915.1 Lacipirellulaceae bacterium
CGGTGATCGTGTTCTATGCCGGCGACAACGACATCGAGTCCGGCAAATCGCCTCAGCAAGTGTTCGACGATTTTCAAGCTTTCGCCGAACTGGTACGCAAGCGCCTGCCCAAAACGCGCATCATCTATTTACCGATCAAACCGAGTACTGCTCGCTGGCCAAAATGGCCCCAAATGCAAGACGTCAACGCACGTGTACAGCAGCTTTGGCGAAGCCACGAGCGAATTATCTACGTCGACACGGCGACTCCAATGTTAGGCGACGACGGCAAACTACGTAGCGAACTTTTTCTCGAAGATGGCCTGCACCTAAATGCCAACGGCTATGCTCTATGGTCCGAAGCGCTGGGACCGGCCCTCCAGCGGATGATGTCGCGATAGCATCTCCCTAAGCCTGCTTGAAAAAGCTGTGCAGCGGCGAAACCCGCGGCCACTCGCAGATCAACCCGCGGCAAACAAATTATCGCGCACCTCGATCGCCGCCACGATAGCGAACAACAATAGCGCGCCGACAAGCACGGCCGACGTTCGCCATGAATTCTTGTGCCGCTGGCCGATCCATCGCGCCTGCCCGTTCAGGTAAAGCAGCACGGCCGCGAGCATCGGAATGAACAGCGCTCCAACAATGGCGTACACCTTCATCATCGACTGAAAATCGACGCCCACCAGGCCGATGATCGGCACCGAAGCGATTGCGTACAAATACGCCTGGTATGCAAGCGAATTCGCGTCGAGGGTGTTGGTATTTCGCGGGGCAACGCCCATTTGCCGCCACAAGTCCGCAAACAAATACGGAGTGCTCTGCCAAACTCCCAACAGGCTCGTGAACACCGCCGCCCAGGCTCCGGTGAGAAACGCCCATTTTGCCAGCGGGCCGGCCGCGCCAAACGTTGTCTCCAACTGGCCGGCAAGCTGCACCATCAGTCGCGCCCCACTGCCTTCCATGGCCGAAAGCGAATTGCCGACGATCACCATTCCCAGCCCAAATAGCGCGGTCATCGCATACGCGCAAGCCAAGTCCACGCGGCATACCCCCAGGTCCTCAGCCGTGTTCCGACCCACTTCGCGAATCCAATAGCCGTAGCTGAGCACGGTGACCGTACCGCCGATACCGCCCATCAAGGCGATTGTCCAGGCCACGCCCCCGCGCGGGATTGTCGGCACAAATACGCCGCGCAATACATCTGCCAGCGGCGGCTGAATCGCCACCGCGGTCATCACGACGATGACAAACATCAATAAGACCAGCGCGCTCATTGCCTTGTCAAAAATGCGAAAGCCCCCCAGCCGCACAAGCACGACGGCCAGAACGCTGTGCAGCACGCCGTAGATAATCTTGTCCGTTTGCGCGGCCTCGGAGCTGACGCCCATTAGCGGCACCATCGCATGGCTGGTGACCCCGATGGCGCTCATCAGCGCGGCCGCCACGAGGAAACTCCAGAGGGCAAGGTACACGAGAAACAACCATCGCACCGGCCGGCCAAGATGGGTCACCGCACCGTCCAAGAGCGTGCTGCCGGTGGCCAATTGCCAGCGCGCGAGCCCCTCGTTGAGCACAAACTTGAAGAAAGCGCCGACCACCACCGCCCACAGGACGGCCAGCCCCAAATGCGAACCGGCCATGGAAGCCGCCGCCAGATCGCCCGCACCCACGCCCGTGGCGGCTACGATCAGCCCCGGCCCGATCACCCGCAGCGTTTGTCGTGAAATCATCGTGTACGCTTTATCACAACTCACTGCAAATGTGAAGAATCGATGAGTCGTTGGCCCGCGCTGCCGGCGGCCGTTGTATCCCGTCGCTGCGAAGGTTAATCTGCAACGTAGCCTATCCTATGATTCGGTGCGTCCAAACTGCGACCGCACTCCCGCCATTTGACTCCACGGCTCCAATGAAATCCACCTCACAAAGAGTAAGTACGCTGTGTGTGGCGTTTTCAATCTGTGCCGCCTGCGTCCTCGAGTTACCACACGCGCTTGCGCACGAGGGCGAACATTCCAAGTCGGCGTTCACGGAAAAGGAGCAGCACCAGCCCACGCCGCTTCCCGATCGCGTGATCCTCACCTGGAGCGGCGATCCAACGAACTCCGTCGACGTCACCTGGCGAACGGACACGACGACCGGCGAACCGGCAGCCGCATACGCCCGGGCAGCCGACCTCAAGGGCAATTTGCGCGACGGCGTTCCCCACAGCCAGCGCAGCGTTGGATCGAAACAAACCTTTTCCTCCGATCTCGGTGTATGCCACATAAACTCAGTTCGCATCGAAGGCCTGGAGCCGGCGACCATGTACGCCTACCGCGTCGGCGACGGACAGCATTGGAGCGAGTGGTTTCAATTCCGCACGGCGTCGACATCCGACGAGCCGTTCACGTTCGTTTATTTCGGCGACGCACAAAATAACATCCGCTCCCTTTGGTCCCGCGTCATACGCGAGGCCAATCAGTATGCACCGCGCGCCTCGTTCATGCTCCACGCAGGCGATTTGATCAATTCCGACAACAGCGATGCCGAGTGGGGCGAATGGTTCGGCGCCGGCGGCTGGCTCAACGGCATGATCCCCACCGTGGCCACTCCCGGCAACCACGAATACGACGATGACGATCGTCTATCGCGCCATTGGCGGCCGCAGTTCGCCTTTCCAATGAACGGCCCCACGGGCCTGGAAGAGACTGTTTACTCATTCAACTATCAAGGCGCGCGAATTATCTCGCTCAATTCCAACGAGCGAATCGACGAGCAGCGCGATTGGCTGAAATCGGTCCTTGCGGAGGCAGACCGGCCGAAATGGACAATCGTCACCTTTCATCACCCGATCTTTTCAGCCGCGAAAGAGCGCGATAACCCGGAACTCCGCGCAGCGTGGCGACCGATTTTTGAAGAGCACGGTGTCGACCTCGTGCTGCAGGGCCATGATCACGCCTACGCGCGCTCCGGACTGGGCGGGCCAAAAAACGTGCCCGAAGGCCTCCGCCTTAAAAGCAGTAACACGGTGTACGTCGTGAGCGTAAGCGGACCAAAAATGTATTCGCTCGAGGAAAAATGGGACGTCAGCCGAGTTGCCACCGGAGTGCAGCTATTCCAGGTGATCCATGTCGCGCCCGAGCAGATTCGCTACGAAGCGCGCCTCGCCACCGGCGAGCTGTATGATGCGTTCACACTCGAAAAGGACGATGCTGGCCGGAGCACACTCACAGAGCAGATTCCGGAAACCAAGGAGATCCGCCGCTAAAGCATGTTTCGGATTGCGTAACCAAAGGGTGGCTGGGGTCGAGGTCGCCGCGGCGACCGAGCCCCCAGTTCAGCTCGGGGATCACTGCGCGCCCGCTGAGGCGAAAACCCTGTCCCGAAACCGCGCCGAGCGTGGCATCGATCGTGACGGACATGTTGTACAAAACATTGCCCTTCGCGTTCGATTCGAAAAAGGCTGTTCGAGTTGACGCCGAGAGCGGGATGTTGATTGTTCCCGAGCTAGGCCCGCTCGGCGGCAGGTTGATGTCATCGCCGAGAGCCGTCCAGGTTGTGATGCCGGACGCGTCGGGCAACGACAGCTAGCGAGGACACGACAAGGCATGATCGAGCCCGTTCAGCATCACGGCATGCTGTGGTAAGCTGGCATAAGCACTATTGATGTCTGCGCGACAAATGACCCCGGGTGCAAACGTCTGCTCGGACTCGTCCGGGCTTCCGTTGGGCTCCCTCGGCCCATTGGCGGCGCAGCCGTCAATAGATTTCCGCAGACTAGCTGCCGACGCCAAAATCCAGAGCCCGGTCTTCCATCGGACGGTGAAGTGAAGAATCGCATACTCTTTGATCCGAGCGAATACCGGGAACTGTCCGCGGAAGAACAATCACTCTTGAAGCTAGGATATCAACGGGCAATCGATGCGTTGCGGCGCAATATCACGCCCATGGGGTTCTCGGCCTGCTCTCTCAACGATAATCGCGTCATCGGGACCGATGCCAATTATCGCGCAGTATGGGCCCGCGACGGCGCCAAGACGATTGCCTGGACTTCCGATCTGGACGATGAAGATATCCGCCGCTGTCAGGAACAGACCATTCGTACCATCCTCGACCATCAAGGGCCGGCCGGTCAGCTTCCTGCCTACGTGTCGATCGATACGAACCATGCCGATTATGGCGGAGTCGGTGGAATCACATCGATTGACAGCGCCTTGTGGATGTTTGTTGCTGTATGGGAGTTTTGCAATCGACATGGTGACTATAGCCTGTTGGAAGAATATGCCGATCGGCTAAAGCATGCCATCGATTGGCTTAGTGCGCTGGATGCCAACAATTGCGGCATGCTCGAAATCCCCGAAGCGGGTGATTGGACTGACTTGTTTGCCCGCAGCTATAACGTCCTCTACGACGAAGTGCTATGGTATCGCAGTCTGGTTTACTACGCGAAAATCCTTCGCCAACTTGGGCACGAGGACAAAGCGAATTCCTATGAGCTTCGCTCCGATCAAGTTCGGCGAGTAGTACTTAAGGCATTTTGGCCTTCTACGGGTCATTTCGAAGCGGAGCACGGGCGTAAGTTTAGTGACGTGCAGTTCGAACTGGGAGACGCCCGCTACCTGGTCGCGCAGGTTTCACCCTTCGCGTATAGTTGGCGTTGCGACGTCTATGGGAACATCATGGCCTTCTTATCGAATCTGCTCGACGAAGATCGCGCGATGATGACCTTTCGATTTCTCTGGGGCGTCGGAGTGAACGATCCCGCACCGGTTAGAAACGTCTATCCACCGATTCATGCGGGCGATCCCGAGTGGCGCGATTACTTCACCGTGAACCTGCTGAATCTGCCTAATCACTACCACAACGGCGGCATATGGCCATTCATCGGTGGCTTATGGGTACGCTACCTCCATAAGCTGCATATGCCCGAGCTTGCACGCCGCGAGCTTGTGAAACTGGCTCAACTCTGCGCGCTGGGCGTCACCCAAGAGTGGGAATTCAACGAATGGCATCACGGCGTGACCGGCCGGCCCATGGGCAAGGCCTATCAGGCGTGGAGCGCGGCCAGCTTTATCCGAGCATGCCACGATCTGCATCTCGAACCGCATTCGCTTGATCGTTTCTAATCTGGCTTTGCGAGCGGCGCCTGAAGCCAGTAGTCAAGACCTTCCAGAACGCCTGCCGCGAACGGGGCCGTCGCATGGTAAATGTGCGGTGCCGTAAGGGCGCGAAGCTCTGGACGCGCATTTCCGACGACGATCCCGCGATATCCAACTCGAAACATCGAAGCGTCGTTGCCCGAGTCGCCGGCCACGATGACTCGCTTGCCATCAACATTCCATCGGCGGGCCAGGAAGGCGGCTGCGGCACCTTTGTGCGTATCAGCCGGCAGGATGTCCAAATCGCGATTGGAGCTGTACACGATAGTAACGTGCTGGTCGGCCTCGGCCATCTGTTGAGCCAAGTGCTCAATAAACGATTCGTCAAGATCGGCGCCGTAAAAACTTACCTTGTGGTAAGAAAGTAGATGCTCAGGTTGCGTCTCAAGTCCGCAGCTCGACTCGCAGATGTCCCGAATGATGTGTGGATTCCAGCCGAGCATGGAAGGCGGCCACATGGATGCTTGCCTCCCTAGCGAAAAGTCGTAGATTTCGGTCCCGACGCCGCCGATCACGGCATCAGGCTCAGGAAGCCCGGAGTAGTCGATCGAATTGCGAACCGATTCAACGAATCGCCCCGAGCTGTAGGCCAGGCGAAAATGATCTCGTGCCTGCGCGTACCATGCCGCGAATTCGTCCAATGCGAGATCATCGCCCAGAAGCGTGCCGTCAAGGTCGCAGACTAATAGATTCAGACGCTCCATGAAGCCTCCTCCGCGGCCATGTCGTCGATGTCCGCAGTTGATGCGTCGAAATCAGATAGCAAGCAACCGCGCCGAGTTTCCAACGAGATCAGCAGCTGTTGGGCGATGCCTGTCCAAGTAAAACAACTACGAGCTTTGCGTGGCCCAAATTTGGACAGTTGCGCCGTCACTTCTGGGTGCTGCAAGACGGCGGCGATGGCATGGCCGAACGAGTCCGGATCGAACGGATTGGCATACAGAGCCTCGATGCCCCACGCGACTTGTTCACACAATCCACCTTCTGTCGTTACGACTGCGGGAGTCCCACATGCCATGGCCTCGATTGCCGTCATGCCGAACGGCTCATAGCGGCTACTGAGAGCGAACACGTCCGCCGCTCGATAGTAGTCAGCCAAGGCGTCATCTGGAACGAAGTCGTTAAAGATCACGCGGTCGGCGATGCGTAATTCGTGGGCCAAATCATACAATCCGCGAATCTGCGCCCGCTCCTGTTCGTTCGGATCTGTTGAGCCTACGGCCAGGACAAGTTTTGCGTTGGCAACCCGGTCGAAAACCACCGGCATCGCCCGCAATAGCAAATCATATCCCTTGTTCTTTGCCATTCGTCCCAATGCCAGAATGATCTGTCCGTCCAATCCCAGCGCCCGTTTCATCATCTGCCGCGTGGAAAGCGACACGGGGTAGAAGCGTTGGTCGTCATAGCCCGGCGGGATCACGCGAATTTTGGCCAGCGGCACGTCATAGACGCCGCCCGTCAAGATTTCGCGCTGGGCCGGCGTCGTTGCAATCAGCAAGTCGCATTCATCATAGATCACTTTTTCTTCACGGATCCGCTTGCGGAAGTTGTACTTCAATTCCATTTCGTTGGGGTCGCCGTCCATATTGTCCCGCTTCCACGAACCGATCGAGTGCGGCGTGTGAACATGTGGAATTCCAAATCGGTTGGCCAGAGACTGACCTGCCAGGCCGCCATCCCAATAGTGGCTGTTTATCAATTTGTATTTAAGTCTCTCAACCTTGATCCAACGATACACGCCCTCAACCCATTCCGGGATCGATTCGCAAAGAAATTCCTTGGGAATGAATTCATCGCCTCCACATGGAAAGCGAAGCACGCGAATCCGCTCGCCAATTCGCTCCACGAATGGCTGACCTTCAAACCGGCGGGTGAGGATGTCGATCGTATAGCCCATCCGCGCCAAGCACTTGGAAAGCTCTAAAATGTAGACCACCTGGCCGCCGGTATCAGGTTTGCCAAATTCGGGCTCTGCGGCGACGTAGCCGTGTGTGGATATCATCATGATCCGGTCATGCTGAGGACTATGCATGATTGAAATCCTTCGATTCAGGGTGATCGGCGATCACGGAATGTTAGGAGTGGAGGGTGTGGAGAACGGCGTCGGGGCATTTCGCACGTTTCCGAGTCGTCAGCAAAAGTTAGCGCTGAGTTGAAAAACAGCGGTCGCACGTCGGTCAACCAAATCAGCAATTGCGCCGCTTGGCCCCTGTCGCATCGTTGTGCATCGGTGGGCCATCAAGGCGAGCAACAGGACGTCACCAACCGCCGCCATTTGTGATGAACAGCCGCAGAAACAGAGCGTGTTCCGTAACGGTGTTGATGTTGTGTGTCTGGCCCATGCGCTGATCGCAAAACTTGAGATGAGAGTCTGCCGCTACTGGCGTTGACGGGGTCGATACTGCGGTAACGCCATCCGGACGGGGAATTCGGGGCGCAATAATCCGCAAATGCGTTCTTCGAGCCCAATTACACCCCGAACCCCGTCCTTCACCCCCCGGGCCGTCGTCACGCTTCCGGGAATGCGCCGACTTAACTTAGTAATCTTCGCCAATTTCGTTCCCCAGAACAAATCGAATATTTCGGCTAACACATCGGAAAAATCGATGGTAGCATGTGATGCGTGGAATGGCTGAATTATCATCACCTGCTTTATTTCTGGACCGTCGCGCGTGAGGGAACAATAGCCCGCGCGGGCAAGCGGCTCTTGCTGTCGCAGTCCACCATCAGCGGTCAGATCCGCTCGCTAGAACGGTCGTTACAAACAAAGCTCTTTGAGCGCGTCGGCCGTAATCTGGTGATGACCGAATCGGGAAGGTTGGTGTATCGCTACGCCGACGAAATCTTCTCCCTTGGACGGGATTTATGCGCATCGTTGCAGGGTCAGGCCGGTGAGCGCATGTCCCGACTGGAAGTTGGCGTGGCCGATGTACTGCCACGCTGGATCGTATACTTATTGCTAGAACCGGCTCTTCGGCTATCGGAACCGGTTCAGTTGATTTGTCACGACGATAAGACAGACCGGCTGCTCTCGCGGCTTGCACTAAATGAGTTAGATGTCGTCCTAACGGATGTTCCGGCCGGACCTTTGGTCAAAGTTCGCGCCTACAACCATCTATTGGGCGAATGCGGCATCTCGTTTTTGGCGGCGAATAAAGTTGCGAAAAAATACCGGAACGGATTTCCAAAATCTCTAGATCAGGCGCCGTTCCTGTTGCCTATGGAAGGAACCTCGCTTCGCCGATCCCTTGACGAATGGTTTTATACCCAGAAGCTTCGGCCTGTGATCCGCTGTGAAGTTGGTGACTGCGATTTGTTCGAGGTATTTGCACACGCTGGTGCGGGGATATTTGCGGCCCCTACTATTCTTGAACAGCGCATTCGTCGGCAGTTTTCCGTTCAAGTGATTGGTCGTGTTACGACGATCCGCGAAAAGTATTTCGCGATCTCTACCGAGCGCAAACTGAAACATCCGGCCGTGGTGGCGATTTCGGAAGTCGCCCGAAGTCGGCTTTTCAAATAGTGTTGATGGCCTTTAATTACTCTCTGGAGTCGCACGATCAATTGTTTGAGATCGCTGACATGGACAGCCAATTGCCTGCGGACCCAAAGGGTACGGCAACATATCGACTCGCTGGTGCCGGGTGCCATCTGCTTTGCTGGGAACCCGCCGTGGCGGACTCGTCCAACAGTCCCTTCTTTCTGCC
>DASXWB010001090.1:0-14862 GCA_036503915.1 Lacipirellulaceae bacterium
GATTCGCCCGTAGCCGCAGCCTATGTCCAAAAGCCGCGTTCCATGTTCACAAAGCGCCTGATCCAACAAGTATTCGGCCTGCCGCTCCTGTGCGGCCAGATAAGCGGACCGGTCATTACGTTCGTCAAGGTATTTGCCGTCAGTGAGGTCGGTCACGCCGCAAAGAGGGGCGACATCCAGCAGGTCGTAGCAAATGCGAACGGTCGGTGCCGTGCCTCGTTCCGTAATCGGACTCGCAGCGACTGTGGCCACGGTAGTCATTCTCTTATGGACGCAATACCTACGCGCGACTCTTCGGTCAACATCCGCACGACCTCGCGCGGGTCGTTTGTCTCAGCAAGCAGGTCGAGTTGCCGCTGGGCCGCGCTGGCGCTGTCGGACATCGTCGCGCAATGCGTGAGGTAGTTTTCGCACCCGAGTTCTTTGGCCGTCGGCGCGAGCATTTCGACCAGTCGCTCCACCGTGTGCGTGAGCGACTTCACGCGATACGTGTCGGTGTCAACCAGTTTGGCCTGATTGCCGAACCGGGCGGCGCGCCATTTATTCTGTTGCACCATCATCGGGTGGCTGTCGTGCTGGTACGTGCCGTTATCGATCTCGTCGGAGAGCGCCTTCACAAGGCACTGTACCAGTGCAGCGAGGGCTAGCGTGTCGGCGAGATTCGCCGGCATGTCGCACACGCGAACCTCCACGGTGCCGAAATTATGGTGCGGGCGCACGTCCCACCAGATTTCGCGGATCGTGTTGATGAAGCCGGTGTCGATCATGTGATTCACGAGCCATACGTACTCGCTCCAATTGCGCATGAGCGTGGGCAGGCCGGCCGTCGGCAGGCCCTCCATCACCTTCGAGCGGTGGGACTGCAGCCCGGTCGTGCGGCCTTCCCAGAACGGGCTGCTGACGCTCAGCGCCAAAAGTGTCGGCAAATGCCGCATGATGCGGTCGCAGATCATGACCGCCTTGTCGCCAGTGTCGACTCCCACGTGAACGTGCAGGCCAAACGTCACCAGCCGGCGGGCCATCTCTTGCAGCAGATTGACCAGCTGCAAATAGCGCTCGTCGGGCGTGATCTTCTGATCGGCCCACGTCGAGAATGGGTGCGTCGCGCCCCACCATAGCCGCAGGCCCAGCGCATCGCATGCGGACTCGACAACCGCGATCTTTTCGCGAAGATCCTGTTCCGCGTCGCCGATCGTCTCGCAAATCCCGGTGTTGATTTCCAGCACACATTGCATCAACTCGGGCTTGAAATGGCTCGACTCGCCGTTGTGATGACCCTCGGCGGCAAGCCGCGATTCGAGCAGGCCGTATGCGCTTGTGAGCGCCATCGTGTGGCCATCCAAAAGGCCAAGCTCGAGCTCGATGCCTACGGTCGGTCGGTCGTTGCGAGTGAAGTCAATTTTGGCCATGGAGAAGCTGTAAGCTATTAGCGTTTAGCTCTTAGCTATCCAATGTCTTCGTTTCTGGCTAACAGCTAATAGCTAACAGCTAATAGCTACGGTTTCGACCATTGAATCACGCTCCGCGCCAGTATTTTTGCTCCGACGCTAATACACCGCTCATCCACGTCAAACGTCGGCGTATGTAAACCGGGCCACGGGTCGCCGTCGCCGGCTGCGCCCAGGCGGAACATCATGCCCGGCACGTGCTCCAAATAAGCCGCGAAATCCTCGCTGCCCATGCTCGGTCGCCGCATGGCGACGACTTTCTCCGCTCCGAGCAACTGCGTCGAAACGTCGCGCACCAACTGCGTCAGCCCTTCGTCATTGTAGACCGAACCGATGCCCGTCTCAAAACTCACGTCAAGCTTCGTGCCGGTAACTCGCTCGATACCGTCGGCAAGCGTCTGGATATGCGCGATGGTTTTTTCCCGCACCTTGCGATCGAGCGTACGGACGGTGCCTTCCAGCACAACCTGTTCGGGAATCACATTGGCATTCTGTCCGCCGTGGATTTGTCCGAAGGACACTACGACCGCGTCCTGGCTGTCGGTTGCCCGCGGCACGTATTGATAAAGCGTGCTGATCAGCTCGGCGGCGGCGGCAATTGGGTCGTTTGATTCGTGCGGCCGGGCCGCATGGCCGCCGCGCCCTTTCACAATAACTTTGATTTCATCGCAGCTGGCCGTGAACACGCCGGAGCGGACGCCAATCGAACCGGCCGGCCGCGTTGGGTCGACGTGCAGCGAGAGAATCGCCGCGACTCCGCGCAGCGCCCCGGCAGCAACCATTGCCCGCGCTCCCTGGCTTGTCTCCTCGGCCGGCTGAAATATCCCGCGCCAGGCGACGGGCCAGGGCAGCGCATGTTCGCGTTCCAAGCGGTCGAGCGCGGTGAGTGCGCCATACACCGTGGCCGTATGCACGTCGTGGCCGCAGGCGTGCATCACTTCCGGCACGGTGCTGCGATAGGGCGTTTGCTTCTGATCTTGAATTCGCAGTGCATCGATATCGGCCCGCACGGCGATGCGCCGTGGCTCGCTCCGGCTTCGGCTGTCGGCCACGACGCCGCAGCCTTCCGGCCCCATGCGCACAGGCAGGCCGTTTTCATTGAACAACTGGTACAAATGCAGACTGGTCTGCAGCTCTTTGCCGCTCGGCTCGGGGTGCGCGTGCAGGTGCCGCCGCAAGGCGATCAGGCGATCGATTGATTCGTCAATCGTGGCATCGAGACGCGCTTGCCAATCAGCCGACATAGTTCCACCACAGAGACACGGAGAGCACTGAGATGATTCTAGGAGTCGCCAACAGATGTATGCGAATCATCAATTGTTTCTAGCAATTCTCATTCCGCAACTTAATGCTGCCTTACCCCCCATGCTCTTAGTGTCCCTGTGGTCATTTTACGAATTCCGGAGTTACCAGATTCGGCAAAATGCCGGCCGAGTGGCCTTGCGCCAGGAATTCGCCAACTGCTTTCCGGCCGCGGGGGCCGAAGTCGAGCGTCCAGTCGTTCACGTACATGCCGACGAAGCGGTCGGCCTGGCGAGGGTCGAGATCGCGGCCGAACTGAAGCGCGTAGCGAAGCGCCTCCTCGCGGTGTGCCAGGCCATATTCAATGCTCTCCTTGAGCAGGCGCTGGATGTCGCGGAGCGCCTCGCCGCCAAGATCCTTGCGCACTGCATTTGCACCAAGTGGCAGCGGCAAGCCGCTGCGTTGCTTCCACCACTGGCCCAGATCGACAACCAGTTTCAAGTTTTCTTTCGCGTACGTGAGTTGGCCTTCGTGAATGATCAGCCCGGCGTCGATCGCCTGGCTGTCGTACTCGCCCTCAACCACAGCCGGAATAATTCGATCGAACGGCACCTCGACACAGGCAAAATCCACCCCCAGGCACAGCCGCAAGGCCAAGTACGCGCTGGTCAGCTTGCCCGGCACCGCAATCGTTCGCGAGCGCAATTGGCTCGCATCCATGGCGTGTGGCGCCACGACCATCGGCCCATAACCGTCTCCCATGCTGGCCCCGCACGTGCACAGAACGTACTTGTCGTGCAGAAACGCGTAGGCATGAATGCTCACCGCGGTCAGCTCCAGCTCGGCCTTGAACGCACGGCGGTTGAGCGTTTCGATGTCCACTAGCTCGTGCTGAAATTCATATTGGCCCGAGTCGATGCGCCCCTTCGCCAGCGCATAGAACATAAACGCATCATCCGGATCGGGACTATGGCCGACGCGAACTAGTTGCCTGGTTGCGGTCACGGTGCGAACCCTCGCGGTGAATCAATGACCGCATGATAGCAGCTGGCGACGGCATCGCCCACCGGCCGGCGTGCGCCGAGAAAGTAGGCAGCGATTCCCAGAATGGCGGGCAGTGCCCACCGGGTGCTGCTATGCCTCGAGCGTGAAGCGCGGCTCTGCTGATGCCGGTATCGATTGCCCGCCGCCCAATTTGTCGCACAGCGATTGCCAAGTCTGCCGTTCGTATTCAAGCAACCGCAGCAACACGGCAAGCTTTTCGGCATCGGAATGGATCTTCGCCTCCGACGCCAGCCGGAACAAAAACCAATACAGGTCGGTGAGCCGCTTATTCACGTCGGCGTTCTGATTTCGGACGCCGGCCAACATCTCTCCAACGATATCGATGACTCGCAACAGTGGCGTCGCCGCCCCCAGCTGATCGCCGCGGCGAAGCGCCTCCGAAGCTTGCCGGCCGAAACGGATCGCGCCCTCAATCAGCATCAGATGGAGCCGGTACGGCGGCGCCGTGAGAACCTTCGACTCCAGATATTGAGCGTTTTGGGTTCCCATAGGAATTCTTAGAATTTCTAACAGAATGAATTAAACCGCCAAGTACGCCAAGGTAGCCAAGCAAGACGATGGGTTTTTGCATTTCTTGGCTGCACTCTGCGTCCTTGGCGTTCTTGGCGGTTTCATATTGTTATTTGCTCTTAACCAAAAAGAGCGTTGAATCACGTGCGACCCAGCGGCGGGATAACTTGCAGGCCGGCTAGCGCCGTCAAGTTGTCTTGCATCGCCGCAATCGTCGACTCCAGTTGGAAAAACTGAGCCAGCAGCGCCTCGCGTTGTCGTGTCAACCGGGCATCCATGAACGCAATGCGATCCTTGTTGTTCTCAATGATATTGGCGAGCGTCTCGGCCCGCGTGCCCAGCACCGAATTGCCCTCGCCGGCCAATTTCCCGATCGCTGCTTTCAATTTGGCCGACAGGCCAAGCGTTTCGTGCGTGAACAATTGTTCGAGAGCGGCAGGGTCTTCGGCAAACGCCTCTTCAAGTTTGGCGGTGTCCAGCTCAAGTTTTCCCTGGTCGTCGAATGAGAGACCGATGGATCCCAGCGAGGTAAAGCTTCCCACGCCGAAGAACTGCCCCGATAGAATCCGATTCAGATCCGATTCGACACGCAACACTGCCCTGGTGCCGAACAGGATGCCGGTCGTCTGGTCCACTTCGTTGAATGAGGTTACCTCGTCGAGGTTCGCGCGTACGGAATTGAACGCATCGACAAGATCCTGCACCGCGGTCAACAGGTCGGATTGAGCTGTGTCGACCTCCACCGTGATGTTTTCGTCCGACGGATTCAATACAGTTAGCTCAACGCCGGGAATAATGTCGTCGAAGGTGTTGTCCGGCGATGCCACGAGCAACCCACCGCCGAAACTGGAGCCGCCGAATTCAATCACGGCGTCGCGCGGGCGACTGAGCTCTTCAAAGTTAAGAGCCGCATCCAGCCCATCGACGAGCAGCTCGCGGCCGGCGCCAGTCTCATCGCCCGTAAGCACCAGCCGGTAGCCGATGCCGTCGAACACGGCGCTCGCAGTGACCCCGGCTTCGAGGCTATTGATTTTCGCCGCCAGCGCTGCCAACCCGGTTTGAGTGTCAGTACCAGAGAGCTCCTCAAGCTCGCCCAAATCGACAGTGAGTCGCGACGTGCCGTCGATGACCTGCCTGGAAACACCGCCGACGTCCTTGACCACACCGGTGCCTAGCAGCCGCAAATCGGCCGCGGCCGTGTTGGCGCCGACTTCTTTCACTTCGAGCGTGCCGGGACCGTTGGCGCTGTCGACGAGCAGGATGCCGTCGCCAGCGTCGTTGATACGCGCTTCGACATTGGCGGTAGCGATCGCGTTAATGCGATCGATCACGTCGCCAATCGTCGTCGCTTCGTTACCAAATGTGTTCAGATCCACGGCGCCGGATACGCCGTTGCTGTCGACGATCAGGAAGTCGGCGATGTCGATCCCCTTGCCGCCATTGAGACTGGAAAGCAACGTGGCCCGGCTGATTTGCTGCCGGCCTAACGTGCCGCTATTCACCAACGCTGCGGACTGGTCAGCAACGATTCCGAGTGACGTGGCAGTGTTGGTGGCATCTCCATCCACAACGATAAGATTGCTGGCAGTGCCGCCCGTCGCGTCGCTGAGCGCGATTCCATTGCGGGCTGCATTTACCGACGCTGTGACTCCCACCGCCTGCGCGTTGAATGCCGCGATAATCTCAGCAAGTGTCTCCGCTCCGGACAAATCGACGGTCGAGGCGAGATTGTTGCGGTTGGTGATATCAATCGCCCCGAGCGTGCCGAGCCCCTGCCCGCCGTTCAAGCTGCTCACAAGCGTATCGCGCAGCCCACTAATCAGTCGGCGGCCCGTAAGCGTGTCACCAACGGCAGTTGTGGTAAGCCCCAATGCCTCGGCCGCCACGCCGCTGCCGACGCTCTCGACCGCGAACGTGCCGGCTCCGGAGGTTAGATCTGTCAACTCCAGTGGACGTCCATCGGCTGCGATTGACGCCGAAAGCTTGGCCGGGTTCGCCGCGTTCAACGCTTCGAGCACTTCGCCCAACGTCGTCGCGTCGCCTAGATCGATCGACAGGCCAGTTCCATCGGCGAGCGAAATCTGCAGGTCGGCGCCGGCGGCAAGTGGCACTCCGTTGCCATCATTAATGGACGCGAGCTTGGTCCCATCGTGCAGCGTGAGAATGTCCGTGCCCGTCGCCTCATTGGCTGCCACGTTAATTCCCGCCAAGCCAAGATCGAGCGCCGTCAGGCCGCCGCCAAGCTCCTGTACCCGCAGATTGCCGGAGCCGCCGGATGTATCTATGAGCTTAAACGTATCGCCCTCGGCAACCGCCGATACGTTCGCCAATCCGTTGTTGTTGATCGCGTTCAGCACGTCGTCGACGGTGCGCGCGAGGCGTAGATCGATATTCGCAGCGTTGCCGGCGCGATCGGTGATTCGAATCTGGCCGCGGCGCATCCCGGCTCCGCCGTTCAGCTCGGCGAGCGAAATGCCCTTGTCGACGTGCCCGCCGAAGCCGAACGTGAGCGTCCCATCCGACGCGAGGTCGTCGAGGCTTTGCAGGCTGCTGCTGGCCAACTGGTGGGCCGTCGCCGCTTGAAGCGGCCTGATCTGGTAATTGCCGAGGGCCGGGTTGCCGCCCGAGGCAAGCTTGGCGCTCAACACTTCGGAGTCACTTGAAGTGACGGTTTTCGCCTGGAACAAATTGGCGGTCGACAACTTATTGACTTCGAATTCGAACGCCAGCATTAGCGAGGTGAGATTGGTAATCGCCAGTCGCTCGCTTTCGATGAGCTTGTTGCGACTCGCCACCAGCTCGCGCGGCCGGGCCGCAACGGCCATCAGCTTATTCACCGTTTCCTCGATAGGAATGCCGGTGATCAGGCCAACACTGCTCTGGATGCGAGTCATAAGCGACCTGATACCAAATCCTGTAGCCGATTAGCCGACCCGCTACTGTCCAGCGAACGCATTGCAAGCATACGCTGGACACATGCGCGGACCGCTATCGCGCTTGCGCGCAACCCTAACGAATGTATCGACCAGGTAAGGGCGCATTCTCGATAGCGTCTTGACGCATGCGCATTACGAAAAAAGAACCGGCTCGACCAAAAGGCCGAGCCGGTTCGAGTATCTGCCTTGTAGCGTGGTGCCTATTGCAGCAGCGCCAGCACGTTCTGCGGATTCTGGTTGGCGATCTGGAGCACCACGGTGCCGGACTGCACGAGGATTTGAGCCCGGGTGAGGGCGGCCGTCTCGGCGGCGAAATCGGCGTCGCGGATCTGGCTCTCGGCTTCGGTTAGGTTGATGACCGTGTCGTTCAAAGCATTGCGGTTCGTTTCCAGCGACGTGCGCTGGAAAGCGCCGAGTCGGCCGCGGAGTGACGCGATCTCGTCAATCGCTTCCGAGACGATCGCCGCGGCGTTATCCAAATTGTCGCTGCGCAATTCGTCGGTACCGCCCGTGCCGAGCTGATACAGCCTGCCGCTCACGCCGCCCAGCCGGGCAGTGTTCACACTGGTGATGCCGATACGGGCCTGCTGATTGCTCACCACGTCCGGACCAAGCTGGAACAACGCGCCGCCGCCGGTGATCGTGAAGTTCGCCGTACCGGTAAAGCCGGCAGTAATCGTCGCGGTCAGGTCGAGTGTGGCTGTGTTGATCAACATCACGTTACCTCGGCCGATTGCCTCGATACCGTTGACGTTCGCGAAGATGTCGGTGCCTTCGTCCCGTGCGCCCTGGCCGATCACACTGGTAAATGTCTGCGTGACAGCCGGGCCTTCCTCGATGACCTTCACATCCACGACAGACTCTGATCCGTACGTCGAGGACAACAACTCCAAAGTCGTGCCGTTCGCGGTGGCCGCAACGCCGGTGGCGTCGCTGACCAGGTTGATGCCTTGGACCACCAGGGCGATGCTCGTGCCGGCGCCGAAGCTCAGCACTTCCGCGCCATTGGAGCCGGTCAACTCAAGCACCACGTCCGAGGAAATGCCGCCGGACTGATCCACGCCGGCCGTGGTGGCGCCCACGTTGGCCAACGCTGGGGCCGTATCAACTGCGGCATTGTATTGGCCGTCGCCACTTGTGCTGGTAAGTGTCACGTCAAAATCGTCGTTCGCATCCAGTGCGGCTTCGATGTCCGTGACGAGCGAAGCCAGGGTAATATCCGTGTCGTTATCGACCTCGATCGTGAGCGTCGTGCCGTCGTCGGTGACATTGACAACACCCGGACCCAAGTCTTGTGTGTCGTCGAACACAATCGTCCGATTGAACGACGCCCCGACAGCCGTCGGCGAGATTGTGATCGCAGCGTCAACTTCGTCGACACCGCCACTGGTCACGTCGGTGTGGGTCGCGATGGTTTCATTAGCGACCGCCGCAGTGCCGCTGGATGTCACACTGAGGTCGGTGCCGCCGTTTACGGCCGCGATCGCCGTCGCCAGCGCGTCCGATTGCAACGTCGACGTTGCCGAAAAGTCGGCCGTAACCACAACCGTCGTTCCGTCAAATGTCACGGAGGCGACGGCATTGTCCGTCAGCCCGCTTTCGACGAACTGCACGTCGATGCCGTTACCGGCGGCGCCGTCGACTGTGCCGCCTTGGAGGACGGTAAACGTCAGTATGTCGCCCGAGTCCAAAGTAAGCGGGCCCGTGGCCTGGGCAGCGGCCGTCTGGAACGTGAGTGTGCCGTCGGAGGCCGTCACCCCCGCCACGAAGGTGGGAATGCCCGTGATATCAATCTGCGCTTGCGTCGCGGCTGTGGTAACGTTTACTTCAACGGACACGGAACCCGTCGCGCCAAGATTGGCCTGGTCGATCTGCAGGTCCTCGATGTTGGCGAAGTTTGTACCGGCCGTGGTGATGAAGTCCAAGCTGCCGTCGAGCAAGCGGCGGCCCTGGAAGGTCGTCGTCTGAGCGATGCGGTTGAGCGCGCTGAGCGACTCGTCGAGTTGCAGTTGATTGGCCGCAATCTGGGCCGGTGTGACCACGCCGGCGTTGGCCGTCTCCGTGATCAAGCCGCGGATGTCGTTTAAAAGACCAGTCACCTGTCCCAAGGCGGAGTCGGCGGTCGCGATCACCTGGTTCGCCCGGTCGGTGTTGGTGATGGCCTTTCGGATTGCGGTAATGTCGCTGCGGAGATGTTCACTGGCTATTAATCCGGCCGGGTCGTCTTTACCGGTGTTGATCCGCAGACCGGTGCTCAGTCGCGTGAGCGCCTGCTGCAAGGCGCCGTTGGACCGCCCCAGAATATTCTGGGCGACCAGCGAGCTGATGTTTGTATTAATACGAGTCATTGCAAACCCCCTTTGGGACTGGAATTATTTCGACTCGGGCCGTTGCCCCTTGCGCGGCCCAATGTGTGTATATTTATCGTCGAATATGACGACGAAAGTCGCTTCGCCTGAATTTAGTGGCGAACGCGGCCGCCATGTCCTTGTGACGCCTGTTATTGAAAGCGTTTGCTGCGGCGGCAACCATACGCTCGACTTAGCAACCTTAGGTTGCACTTCCAGAAAAAATGGCTCCTTGGCCGCGAAAATCCGTTTACCGCTCCATGTATGCCGCATGAACCTATGCGAGTTTATCGACGTGGGGAAATTAGGGTCTTTACGCGGCCGGTCGGTTTTTGAATGCAGTGTTTGCCGGCGCACACTACAATCGTCACTACCGGCAAAGTTTTCCAACGGCATCCCGATGTGGCCCGGACCTCAAGCGAGGACCGAACAAGCCACCCTCGATTGCGCTTCGGGCTAATGTGCCGGTCAATCAGCGTTCGGGTCGAGAATTGCCGATTCGCCGGGCATCATCCACGCGAATCTGCGCCGCCTGCTGATTCTCGCGCTGGATCGCATCGTAAACTTCGCGGCGATGAACCGAGATTTCGCGCGGCGCCTCGATGCCTAATCGAACTTTGTCGCCGCGCACGTCGACAACTGTCACGACGATGTTATCGCCGATCACGATGCTCTCGTCGCGCTGCCGGGAAAGCACAAGCATGGTCGACTCGCTTGGCGCGATCGTAAGTCAGCCTTTCCTGGTCGCGACGGCGACTCTCTTCGGCAAGCTGACAATTCGGCCGGGCTTTGAAAGCCCGACCTACGGGCCCGTAATGGATTGATCGGACCAGCGCAATGAACGACTCAAATAAGCCGCGACATGTATAGAACATGCCGGTTATGCGGGAAGACCGGGAGTGGTGAGTAAGTGAGTACGTGAGTCGGTGAGTAAGTGAGGAAAAATCACTTTTCGAGAACTACTCACTCACTCACTGGGCACCATCCGAAGGATGGTCCACTTATTCACCTACTCACCTTCCGTTTATGCCGATTTGCGCGATGCGGCCCGGTGTAACACGTATTGAACCGGGTGATCATCGCGGGCAACGATTTGCCGGCCAAGTCGCTCGTCCAAGTGCACGACGAGCGGGGCCTTGAGATTCAGCGCTAGAGCGCCGTTGGCGTAGCTGATGATCACGAGCACATGCGCCTCTTTCGCATCCTGAAGACCAAGCGTTTGAATATCGCGACGCGCGACGCGGACCTGGTAGCCGGGCACAAACGGCCGCGGGCTGACAACAGCCAACGCCACTTCGGCGCGATCCAGGCTTTGCAGCCAGCCCAGTGCATCGTTATGGGCGTCGCTTAACAAAACCCAGCGCCGGCATTCTTCCATGCCGATCAGCCCATCGACGAACGTTAGGATATCGGTTTCCTCGATTTTCAGCCGGCCGAATCGGGTCGTCGAGATGTTCATGGCCTGCCCTCGAAATGCTAGCATTCCCGCGCGCAGTGAATCGCTATCGATATAAATCGGCCTGCCGTCCCGGCGGGACGCAGTTAAAGCATTGCGTCATTGTCTTCAGATGTAGTCGAACAGGGAGACCTGCAATATGCTAGCAGTCGTGCGCAACGAGGCTTCGAACGCGTATTGCCGCGCGGTCAAATTGGAAATCGCTTCGATGATGTCAACATCAACCTCCTGCGACAATGCCGACCGCAGTTGCACGTCTTCGTCTTTCAGCTGCGTTTCTATCGCCTCCAGATTTTGCAGTCGCGTGCCAAATTCGGCTTGCGCGAAGTTAATGCGGCTGAAGTCCTCGTCAAGGCGCTCGACCGACCGGCCGATTTCCTCCTGATCGCCCTCCAATAGCGCCGTGCGAAGCCGCAACAGCGTATTGAACAAACTGTCGGCCTCGAGCGTGTGGCGATCTTCGCTCGTGAGCACGCCCGTGCTACTGCTGATTTGCGTGGCGCCTTCCGGCACGAAACCGAGATAATACGCGGCTGGGCTGCCTTCCAGCGCTTCGACCGTCAAGTCAACCGTGATTGCGGCACTGGAATCAAGCAGGCGAATGCCGTTACCGGTTGCTGCTAGATCAGCCGTTACGGCGGCCCCGGCGCTGACGGCAGCACTGTTGATCAAGTCAATCACATCCTCGACGGTCGTAGCCGTGGAAAGATTGACGGTGAATTGCGTCCCATCGCGTGACGTAATCCTTAAATCATCATCGGCCGGATCAACTGCGGTCGGCACGCCCACGCCGCGGTTGAAGTCGGCCAGCGCCGTCTCTTCGGTATACGTGCGGATGCCGAGCTGGGCGGCCGTCGTGCCGCCGTTCTCGCCGATCGTGAGGTCCGCGCCGCTGAGTCGCGACCTCACATTGATGCCGGTGCCGGCATCATTGATTTCAGCCAACAGTCCCAGGCCGGCACCGTTAAGCAGATTCAACAGGTCATCGACTGTTTCCGCGGCGCTGATATCGAGCGTGACGCTATTGCCGCCGTTGGTGACGATGATCCCAGAGGTCGTGTCCAGTGCGCCGCCCAGAAGTTCATCGAGCCGCGTCGTCTTGAGCAAGACCGGATCCAAGTCGGCCCCATTGACCGTGCTGGTGGGCGGCAACGACGGGTTCGTGAAAATTCCCAATTCGCGCGCGGTGCGGCCTTCGGCCACTTCGCGGACGGCGATCGTGCCGCTTGTCGTGCTGATCTCCAGCCCGTTCCCCACGATGTTTACGTCGACGACCGTCCCGGACGGGGCGCCCGCTTCGATCAATCGTATGACGTCGCCAACTGTTACCGCTCCGTCCAGATCAACGACGCTCGTGACCGTGGTCGGTCCAGTATTGATCGCGATTGAAACGGCGCCGCCGCGCGTGATGCCTTCGCCGGCGTTGATGGCGCCCAAAAGCGTGTCCTCGGTGAGCTGCGGATTCAGGTCGACCGAGCCTTGCACCGGGGCGGAAATCCCGCCGAACACGTCCGAGCCGGTAAGGCTCGTGTCGAATACGCGTCCCAGGTCGACATAACTTCGCAACGTTCCCTCATTGCCGCGGTATTCTACAAAGTCGCCGTCGAAAACGTATGGCTCAATAAGCTGACGCGAACCGGAAAACAGATGACGACTCAGCGTCTTGCCGTTTCCTGCAGCCATGAATTCGTTGAGGTAGTCACCGATGCTGCGCGCCAGATCTTGCCGCGCCTGTTCGGTGCCAACCGAGCCGACAACACCCACGACCTCGGCTCGCAGCGCGTGAATACTCTGCGTGACACCAGCCAGGCGACGCTCAGCTTCGCCCAAGAAAAGATTGCTCGCATGAACATTGGTCTGGATCTGCCCCTTGCGATCCAAAACTCGCTGCAAATTGATTGCCCGCATGGCCGCAGGCGTATCCTCGCTGGCTAGCTGCAACCGCCGCCCTGTGCTGATCTGCGTCTGCAAACGCAGCAACTCGAGCTGATCGTATTGCATCTGATCGACCAGCCGCTGGCGGATGAAAAAGTTGCCAACGCGCGTTGTCGGTATCGGGGCGATGCGGGACATTGTGGAGAGGTCAGAGGTCGGATGTCAGAGGTCGGAGGTTAGGCTTCCAACGTCAAGTTTTAGCGCCGACCGCAAGGTCGGCCTCTTGCTCTCAGGCGCGGCGCTACATGTTCACGAGCACGTCCAACAGCTCACTAAGAGTTTGAATGTATCGGGCCGACGCCTGATAAATTCGCTGCAGCGTGATCATCGTGATGGCTTCTTCGTCGATGTTCACGCCACTGATGGCTTGAAACTGACCGTCCAGCGTGCCTTCAAACACGCGGAATCCCTCGGCCGCCGACTGAGCAACCGCCGCGTCATTCGCAATGTCGCCCACGAGCTGGTTATACAGGTCGGCCAACGACGCATCGCCGGTCGAATGGAGCGGCCGCTCCAATAATCCTGCTAGAATGATCGCGTTATCCGATCCGCCATTGATTCCGCCCAGGCTGGCTGCGAACTTGTTCGCGTTGTGGAGGCCTTTCAGGCCGTCATTAACGCCCAGCGTCGATGCGGAAGCGCCGGTGAAAAACGTGTTCAACCCCAAAGCAGCCAGCACGCCGTTCGCATCGCTCGTGGAGTCGCCGACAGAGGGCGCGAACGCAAACCCGATCGTATCCGACTCGGATGCCAACTCGAGCGCTCCGCTCGCCGATACGTTCGCCGACAAGCCGTCGATTGCATCGAGCTGCGCGGCCAGGCTGTTGAGAGTTGTGTCCTGGTCCAGGCCGTCCAAGTCAATTGAGATCGTATGCTCCGTAGTGAGTCCGGTGCCGGCGTTCTGGATGATTACGTTGAACGCCCCGCTGACCGGCGCGAATGCCAGGCCGGCGGCATCGAGCGCGGCGTCCGGATCGCTCACGGTCTCGGCGCTGGTGAGTTGCTGGAAACCCACGAGCCCCTGGCCTTGCGAATAAATCTTGTTGAATTCGAAGGCGAGCGTGGCGGCCAGTTCATCCAAGTTCGCCAGAAAGCCTCCGGCGACTGTGTTTCGCGCCGCATACAATCCGCTCAACTCGCCCGAGGTGATCTCCAGTGGCGAGCTCGTATCCACGAATTCTACGACGGGCATAGCCACGCCGCCCACGTCCCTGAACTCGATGTCGACTTCGCGCCGCTGTCCTTCGAATACCAGCAACTCGCCCCCGACGGAAACCGCAAGGCCGCCGCTGGCTTGCTCACTGACGCGCAGGCCAATCAACTCGGAAAGGCGCTCGACGGCCGCTTGGCGTTGACTGCGCAGCGCGCCCGCGTTACTACCCGTGGCCCCGCCGCCTTCGGTGGAGGCGATCTTGACGTTCAGCTCGCGGATTTCTTCCGCCACGCTGTTGATGTCGTCGCTCATGGCGACGATGCGCTCGTTGAGCGAATCCTGGATGTCAAACACCTTGTTGTGCAGAACGCCCAAGTTCGTCGCAAGTTCCTCGCCCGCCGATACAACCAGTTGCCGCGCGACGAGGTTCCCCGGCTCTTTCGTAACTTCGTGGATCGCGTTGAAGAAAGAGGAGAGTGAGGTGCCCAGGTTCTGGCTTGCGCCGTTCAGTGCATCGAGCACCGACTCGATATCGCGGTAGGCTTGCGCCTGAGCGTCGGCGCCGGCCCGATCACCGCGGGCGCCGATCAGGCGATCTTGGATGAAATGGTCAACCTTCTGAACGATGCCGGCGATTTCGACGCCCAGGCCGAGAATGAGATTGCCCTTGCGCATCACCGGCGCAGTTGTATAGACGACTTCCTCGCGGATGAACCCGGGCGTGTTGGCGTTGGCGATGTTGTTGCCCACGACGTGCAGGCCGATTTGC
>DASXWB010001091.1:0-6642 GCA_036503915.1 Lacipirellulaceae bacterium
CATAGCGGGCTGTATCGTTCAAGAAGAAGTCGATCGCCACGTAAAATTCAAGCTTTTCCAGCATGCGGGCTATGAAGTTATTGTCCGGTAGGGAGACGACCGGATTGAAGCAAATCGAAAGCAGACCTCGAATTTCGTCTCGTTCGATGCGGCGAAATATTTCGAACGCGTCAACGCCCGGCTGCGGCAGATCGTCCGGGCTGATGTCCCATACTTTGGCGACATGCGCGCGGTGTTCTGAATTCGCCAGATCGCGCCAACCAGGAAGCTGGTCGCACTTTTGCCCATGTTCTCGGCCGCCTTGTCCGTTTGCCTGGCCGGTGATCGTCGCATATCCGCAACCTTCGCGGCCGATACGACCCGAAGCCAGCACGACATTAATGGCGCCGAGCACATTCTGCACCCCGTGGCTATGGTGCTCAATGCCACGAGCGTGCAACAGAAAGCTGGACTTCGCCGCTCCCCACCACTCGGCTGCCTGGCGAATCGATTTCTCGGCGATGCCGGTCACTTCAGCGGTTTGACGTGGTGTCCATTGGCGCACGTGTTCGGCGACGGCATCGAAACCAACCGTGTGCTCATCGATGAATGCATGGTCGAGCCAGTCGTGTTCGATCATGAGGTGGAGAATGCCATTAAACAGCGCCACGTCCCGGCCGGGCTTAACGGGCAGAAACAGGTCACACGTGCGCGCGATAGGCGTGATACGCGGATCGACGACTATCACTTTCGCGCCAAACTCACGCGCCTGCCACACATAGCTGGTGGTGATGGGTGCGCATTCGGCGACATTCGCGCCGCTGATCCAAACAACGTCGGCCTTGGCAATGTCCGACCAGGGGTTGGCTGCACGATCGACGCCAAAAGCCTTCTTATTGCCCGCGCCCGCACTCACCATGCACAGCCGGCCGTTGTAATCGATGTTCGATGTCTTGAGGCACACGCGGGCGAACTTGCCCATCAGGTAGGTCTTTTCGGTCGTCAAGCTCGCGCCGCTCAGCACGGCCACGGAGGATGGCCCGTAGTCCGTTTGAATGCGAAGCAGGTTCTGGGCGACCGTGCGAATCGCCTCGTCGTAGGGCATCGCGCTAAACCCATTCGGCGACGCGGGGTCACGGCGATAGGCATGAAGCAATCGATCCGGATGCGAGCCTTGGAGATACCGCTTAACGCCTTTCGGACAGAGCATGCCCCGATTGAATGGAAACTCTTCCCACGGCTCGAAGCCAATAACTTCGTTGTTTTTCACCTTTAGCTGGATACCACATTGCTGACCACAAAAGCAGCAATGTGTTTTTACGAGCCGGTCCGCCTCAACACCGCGATCCAAGCGCTGCCCAGTCGGGAAAGCCAGATGTGGACCAAACGCTTCGATCAGAGCTGTTGGACTAGCCGGTTGATGTGCCATGATTCGGGCGCGTGCTGTTCAAGCCACGTCAACTTGCTCCGGTTGTGGTTGCGAACTCGATTGCCAGAGTTTTCCTTGTGCCAGGGCGGGCAGCAGCCGCCGACAGCGCGGACATATTCGCTGGTAGTGATCGACGTTCACGTCGGATGATTCATATTTGTAACCGAGCTGTTTCTCGACGAGAATCAAATCCTCGACGTGCATTCTCGACGCATATGGTTCGCCGCAACGGCCGCATACGGCCTGCTCGCCGCGCTGACCGGCGTCCTTGTAGAAGGAGACGCCGAGCTGGGCTGGCCGCTGGAATATGTGGAAGAACTTACCGAAAGGCAGCCACACCAAAGTACCAATGACGATGGCCGCGTGCAGTATGGCAAGAAACTCATACGCGTAGCCGTGCATCCACTCGTAACTGACGACAAGCATTAATCCGCTGATGCAAATGGCAAACAACAGCACCAACGGCATGATGTCTTCGCCAAAGGTTTGCATGGCAGCCGCATCGCGGTCGCGCATGCGGCGGCGCATGGCGAGCATCACTCCGGCTATCACCAGAAATGCAGACCATACTAGACCGTGAAAGATGAGCATTCCAAGGAGCGACTCGATGCGGAACGACACGGTTTCAAAGCCAAAGACAACGATGCGATAGCGTTCGAAATCATTTCCGCTTTGAGTGAAATGAATCCAGCCAAAAACCAGCGGGAAGGTGATGGCCGCGGCAAGTATGCAGCCCCACAGGATTAACCAATGGGCGAGCCCTCGCCCCGCGCTGCGGCGCCATATGAAGCGGTTCAAAACGAACGCGTTAACCAAACGTCCGAGCCAAACGACGAGGTTTCGCGGAAGGTGGCGCGGATCAAGAAAAAGCTACCAGCCGCGTATCCAATATAGCCACGTCGGGGGTCGCTGCAACCAGATTGCGTAACGGTAGGTAATCCCAAACACAGAGAACAGGGTAGCGAACGTGTAGCCCACCAGCGCGGCGTCGAAGTGGGATAGTCGTCGCGACCCCACGACGATCAGACCCGCGAGAATAATCGTCGCGACGACACCAACAACGGTAGCTACGACAACTTCCCGCCTCATGGAATACCTCGCGCGAATCGAACGGTATCCCAAGAATAATAGGCGGCTTACTGTCGCCACAAGCCCCAGTGGCTCCGGCGGGCGCACTTGATTAGCGGGCGCTACTTTCTAAGGCACCGCAGGGTTAACATGCAGCCGGTACGTCCCGAGTTGAGTTGTTTTCGGCATGGTCGCCGCTCCGACGACATCTTGAGCCGTGTATTCGTTTCCACACCTCCCAACGATTAACTGGGACGCTCTTGTCTGCTTCAAAACCGAGCCTTACCTTATCGCCCCTCACATCCAAAACGGTAACTTTGAGAATTTGGTCGAGATGACTACTATCACCTATTACGACCGATTCATGATTTTTCCCAACACCAACATCGCGAAAACTCCTTTCACTAACCAAGGCTTCGGACCTTCCTTTGGTTCTCCGGCAATCGACAGTCGAGTTACCGGAGTATCAATCTCGCAAGATTACTTGACCGCTCCTTCTTTCAACAGCAACAACAGCATCACCAGCGGGGTCTTCGCCTGAATACTGTGTGGCAGCTGCGCGGTCATGTGAATCCACGTTCCTCCTTTTGCGGAAAGATACTCCGCGCCAAGCGTGACATTCGCTTCGCCGCGCAAGAAATGCATAATGGCGGGCGTCGAGGCAGTATGCTCCGACAATTCCTGGCCGGCGGCAAAGCCAAAAAGCACGACTTTGAGGCGATCGTCTTGATAGAGTGTGCGGCTAAGCGTTCCATCGGCTGGCGGCTCAACTTCGGCTGCCATGTCGGCGAAGTAAGTGTAGAGACTATCCATGGTGCTTCTTCATTTAAGTGCTAACAATTGGTTTGTGACTGACAAACGCCACCGCAGCAAGGTTGCTCCGATACTTGCGAAATATCCTTCGCATGCGCAATACGCGTTTCCGCGCGTCGGCATGTGTCGCGACGTTCCAGAGAAAACGCGTCGCTCCAAGTAGTCCTTCATCCTGTACAAGCCGCCGTGGCTCCAGTAAATGCATTGGCGCTGAGCGTTGGCTTACGACTTCGAGACCCGCCGCCTCGAGTATTTCGCGCCATTCCGCGACAGTTAGTGGGCGAACGCCGACATGAATCTCGTCGGACAAGTCTCGCTGAATACCTTGGCGCACGTCATCCGCTACGTCATTCGGTACCAAACACAATTCATGAATGCCGTAGCGCCCATCCGGCCGCAAGAGCCGTGCCGCCTCGCGAACGATGCGCACTTTCGTACTGGCCGGATGCATTGAGAGCATCGCTTCCCCGTAAACGACGCTCGCACTCGCCAAGGGAAGGCCAGTCTCTTCTGCCGAACCGGTAATGCAGCGGTGTCTCGCATCGGTCAAGTAAGCGCGCACGGTTTCAGCGGCCGCCGCGTCCCGTTCCACGGCGACGTAGCTAGCCGGGTTGCGCGCAAGCGTCAGCCTTGTTGTAACTCCGAGCCCCGGTGCGAATTCCACAACGTCATCAGTCGACCGAATATCCAGATCATCCAGCAATTGATGCGTCAGTTGCAACCCACCCGGGCGCAAAACACGCTTGCCCATCCTGGCCAAAATCCAATGTCCGGGCATCTTGTGAGTCGTCGACTCGCTCGTCGCGAGTTTCTCATGCATTCCATGTCTGGCGAGCGCTGACATCAAATCTTCTCCGTGCATTTGTGGCTTTCATCCGTTGCAGCGGGTCGGGCTACCTGGCAACCTCGCAAAGCGGAATCACGGCGCTCGATGACCGAACTAGTTTTGACAGCGTGACCCGCTGCAGCGCTTCTTCCGCGTGGGCATAAACCCGGTCGAGCTCTCTGTGCAACGGACAAAGCTTGGTATGGGACGGCAAGCCAAGCGGACAGTGCGTGATCCGCTCTAATGGAGCTACCGCGTTCACTACATCGAGAATAGTGATCTTTTCAGGACGCCGGACCAAAGTGTACCCGCCGCCGGGGCCGGATTGAGAGCGCACCAATCCGGCGCGCACCAGGTCTTGCACTACCTTGTGCAAGTAGCGGCGCGGTACTCGTGTCACCTCTGCGAGATGATCGGCAGACAATGCCTCGTCGGGCGATTGAGCCAGCCATACAGCGGCCCGCAGCGCATACTCGGCCGTTTTGGAAAGCATTTGTCGGCTCCTTCAAGCACTTCCTAATCCTACACCTTGACATACAGAATACCACCCCCGATATTCGCATATTCAAAAGCTCGCCCGCCAAAGCTCGTTTCCGCGGGACGAGTCGTTTCAGCCTCCTGACCATCAAAAAGAATAACAAAAAAACCCGAGGTTATCATGCTCCAGGAGCAATCGATCCGTATCGTAAAGTCAACTGCCCCAGTGGTCGAAGTTCACGCAGAAGCAATCACACGCAGGTTTTATAAACTAATGTTCGCGGGCAATCCGGAGGTCCAGGCATACTTTAACCCCGCACACCAGCATTCCGGAGGTCAGCAACGCGCGCTGGCGGCGGCCATCTGTGCCTATTCAGCGAACATCGACAATCTAGTTGCGCTCGGGCCGGCGCTGGAGCTAATCGCGCAAAAACATTGCTCGTTGGGCATTCAGCCGGAACACTACCCGATCGTCGGGAAGCACCTGCTTGTTGCCATCAAAGATATTCTGAAAGAGTTGGCAACCGATGAAGTGATCGCCGCGTGGGCCGACGCGTATGGATTCCTGGCGAAGGTTTGCATCGAGCGCGAAGCTGCGATTTATAAGAATCAGGCGGCTATTGAGGGAGGCTGGAATGGCTATCGCCAAGTAGTTGTCGAACGCAAAGTCCCCGAAAGTGAGATCATCACCTCTTTTTATCTCCATCCATTCGACGATCGGCCGCTGCCTCGCTTCCTTCCTGGACAATACATCACGGTAAAGATCGACCATCCAGAAACTCCGACTTCGCCGCGGAACTACAGCCTTTCCGATCGCCCTGGGCTGCCGCATTATCGGATTAGCGTAAAACGCGAGCCGGCGCTGACTATGAATGCGCCGCTTGGCTTAGTGTCGAATTACCTCCATGACTATGTCGAGGAGGGCCACTCAATCGAAATTGGACCGCCGTGCGGTGAGTTCACTTTGGACCCGGCGCATGTCGGTAATCGGACGATTGTACTGCTGTCCGGCGGAATCGGATTGACGCCACTATTGTCGATGCTCAAAGCTTTGGTTGACTACGGCGTGACCACGCCCGTGTACTTTGTCCACGCAGCGCGCAACAGCCGTGTTCATGCGCTCGCTGACGAGGTGCGCGAGATTGCAGCGTCGTACCCAAACATTCAAACGCACGTTCGATATGATGCGCCGCTGCCCGACGACCTTCGCAAGCGTCGTTGCGACAGCACGGGAATCGTCGACATTGCGTTTTTGCGCGAATATCTGCCAACCAAGCGCGCCCGATTTTACTTCTGCGGTCCAAAACCATTCATGGTCGGATTGTATCACGGCTTGAAAAACTGGGGCGTCGAAGAGTCGCAACTTTACTATGAGTTTTTCGGGCCCCGGCAAGACATCGCGGTCGCGAGTTCGAACGCCCTTTGCGAAGAGCAGTTCGCGCGAGCCAGCTGAAGGGCACAGTCGAGCGGAGACGTCCCTTCCCCGCGCACTTGGCGGCAATCGCCGCGGCCGCCCGGTGCGGCAGGCCGCTTCGGCGGGAGAGGGCGCAACGGTCGCCGAGCTGCTATTGAAACAAGGCAAGGCGGTGCGCGCGATGGTGCGAATTGAAGACGACCGTGCGCAAGCACTGCGCGACATGGGTGCGGAGGTCATGTTGCCAAAACATGATGTTAGCTAACGCCCGATCAGCGTAAATCCGCATAGTGAAATCCCTACAGCCTTACGTTCCGCAGACGCAACGCGTTGGCAATGACCGAAACCGAACTGAAGCTCATCGCGGCACCCGCGATAATCGGGCTGAGAAGCACACCGAAAAACGGATAAAGCACTCCGGCGGCAACGGGAACGCCCAAGGCATTGTAGACAAAGGCAAAGAAAAGATTCTGCCGGATGTTCCACATCGTCGCCCGGCTAAGACGAAACGCCTTGGCAATCCCGCGGAGATCGCCTTTCACAAGTGTGATTCCGGCACTCTGCATAGCCACGTCGGTGCCGGTGCCCATCGCAATCCCAACGTCGGCTTCGCTCAGCGCGGGGGCATCGTTGATG
>DASXWB010001092.1:0-2548 GCA_036503915.1 Lacipirellulaceae bacterium
AGTTCTAAGACCTCGCGCCCGCTAAACGGCCCTCACTGTTCAAATGGCGTACCAGCAAGTCAGGTTGTCCAGGTTGCCGCCTTAAAGCGGCCAGAAAAACCAGATTTTTTTGCCGCTTAATTTCTCTGGCTAAAAATGCCCCCCACGTACGATGATGGCCAGTTAAAACGTGGGAAAAATGTCGATAAATACGTGCAAGCGTGTTGCCATCGCGGCTTTCGCCCTACGTGCGCAGCCGCTTTTGATCCGGCGACAGCTTGTCGGACCGCGACTTGACAGATCCCCCCATGTGGGCGAAAAATGCTTGTGGATGGTCCATTTTGGGGACCAATTCGCCCGCAATCGATTGGCAGCTTGACGCGCCGCCGATTTTGCCTCGCTGGTGCTTCTCATGGTCTACAACTGGTTGATTTTTCCAAGAAGGCGAACCAATTTACCATGGAGCAAAAACCACAATGGCCAGGAAAGCCATCTCCAACGACCGCTATCGCCTGGTAGGCACTTACGAACGGCTTCGTAAGACTCTGCTGGAACGGCCCGACGACGGCCGCCTTGACAAGGCCCTCTCCTACTGGGTCCTTCCCACGGACCGGCGCCTCCCGATTGCCTTTTTGGATCGGCCGCTGCGCGAACTCTTGTTGCAGCCACTCGATGAGCTGATGGCCACACCCGGCGTCGGCCACAAGAAGATTCTGGGCTTCTTCGACCTCTTGAAGCGGGCCGCCAAGGCCACGGCGCCCGATGCGCCGTTTGGACTCAGCAGCGATACGTCGAAGCGCGCCAAGCCCGCGCCCACCGGCGGGTTCGATGCCTCGATCGTGTCAGAATCTTTGTGGACCCAATGGTGCGAAACGGTGCGCCGCTTCCGCTTGGGGCCCGAGAAGCTGGGCCGGCTTGCGCCCAGCCTTCAATCGCTGCCGACCGTGATCTGGCATTCGCGCCTGGAGGAATATGCCGATCGCTCGCTCGCGGAGATCCGCTCGCTGCGCACGCACGGTGAAAAACGAGTGCACGCGATTCTGGAAGTCTTCTGCACCGTGCACGAAGCGCTGGCCACCGCCACGCTGCAGGAAAACATCGACCTGGTGGTCGTCCCCCAATTCGTGCCGCCGCTAACCCGCTGGTTGATGGAAACGGTCGCCCAGCCCGAGCTGCCGCCTGTGGACGATCTGCATCAGCACGTCGTCAGGCCGCTGATTAATCAGATTAAGATCGACTTAGGCGACCAGGTCGCGGGTCTGGCATCGGCTCGACTGTGCCTCGACGACAATGCGCCCAGCGTCAAGCAGCAGGCCGAAACGATCGGCGTCACGCGGGCACGCGTCTACCAGCTCCTCGAAGACTGCGGCAAGGTGATGGACGTTCGCTGGCCGGAAGGCCGCTGGCTGCTGGCGCCGCTCGCCACGCGCTTCGGCGCCGCCGACCCGGAAACCATCGGCCTGGTGCACGGCACCATCGACCTCTTCTACCCGCCTGAAAAAGCCGCTGAGCCAACAGATCGCGAACGCGACGAAGTTGCGGTGCAAGCCTAAACGGCTTCCCTGCTTGGAACTCGTTTCGGACAGCGATGATCCAACGATGAGTGACCGTCGCGACTGCCGTGATAGGATACTATCATTGAATACGAGGCCGAAGTGGCTCGTCATCCGAACAAGCATATTCGGCAGTCAATAGAATATGCCGAAGAACGCGGATGGACGACCGAAAAGGCCGGCGCACGCGCGCACATTTGGGGAACGCTTTGGTGTCCTTACCGCGCACGCGACGGCTGCCGGATTCGAGTGATGTCGACGCCACGAAATCCCGAAAAACACGCTCGCGATATCCAACGCGGCGTTGATCGGTGCCCGCACTAGTGGTCCTGGCCTCTAGTGGCATATGGAGCACGGTATATGAAAGAACACGATTTCACGCTGGTTCTCGCCACAGATCCCACTGAGGACGAAGCCGAAAAACTGTATGCAGCATTAGATGACGGCACCATTTCGACGACATCGGGCGTTGCATATATTCATTTTCACCGAGAAGCCAACTCACTGGAGGAGGCTATACGTTCGGCCATTAACGACGTTTTTAGCGCAGGGATCGACGTCGCGCGTGTTGAAATAGAGCCCGATTCTTTGCCGCAATCTGCTTAAAGCATGTATCCAGGTGGCGCGTCGTTAGCGTTCGGTGGTCTCAATAATGCCCACATCGATATACTGCCCGCCGCCCGTTTGATGGCAGTGCACGGCGATTGTGTTCCGTCCGACTTGCAACGCGTCGCGGGTTTCTTTCGCTAGCGCCACCGGGCGGTAGGCCGTCGTGTACCCGCGTAGCGTGCGCACCAGTTTGCCGTTGATGTACACCTCGGCGTTCTCGTCGTGGTGAATCGACAGCATGAACTGGCCGTTCTCCGGCAACTCGTCCAACTCAAACGTGCGTCGCAGCCAGATATCGGACGTGTCCCAAACCGTGCGCACGACGGCGCCGGGCGTGCGCACGGTTTGGGACACGGCCGATATCTGGCTGCGACGCACGTTTGAGTTGGACGAGTTGCCGGAGAACG
>DASXWB010001093.1:0-2205 GCA_036503915.1 Lacipirellulaceae bacterium
GCGATCGTGGCCGATATGACGCCGCATAAAGCACCAACGATGAAGTTCTTCATTACACCCCTCACGAGATCAGTTGCATCTTAGAACTAATTGCCCGACAATCTCTGCCAATCATGTTTGGATCCGAGGACGTTCCTGCAAGCGACGTTTTATTCTGCGATATTTGATTTACATCCACTCGGTTATGCTTCCGCGTCGTCGCCAAGCTAATAACAATCCGGCAGCCATCGAAACCAAGATCGCAGAGGCTGGCTCGGGCGCGGCCGCGGACAATGAACCGCCGCCACTGCCTGGCCGTCCATAATTAGCCACCCACAAATCGTAATGAGCCGATGTAATCGGAGTTCCTAGTCCGTTGTCATTCGGAAGCGCCGTGGTACCGCCGTCGGCTTTGCGCCACAGCACGTGATCGGCCGCATCGACGACGCCGTCGTTATTGAAGTCACCAGGTAGCGCGGGTGGTAGTGGCGGAATGAGCGCGGCGATTTCCTCATCGGTCAGCGCGTGGTCAAAAATGTAAACATCGTCGATCAATCCGTTCCAATTATCGGCCCGGTGATCGCCACGATTACCCACCTCGAATGGCCGAATATTCGCGCCATTCAATTGCAAAAGATCGGTCGTGGCCTCAACAACTTTTTCGCCATTAAGATACAATCGAAAAAACGAGCTGGATTCGGTCACAGCGCTGAAGGTGAACGCCACGTGAGCCCATTCGCCGTTGACCACAGCTGTTTGGGGCCCGGAATAAAACTCGTTGTCGTTGTCTAAGCTGGCATTTGGGCCTTCGAAAAGGCTAACGATCACTTCATCCGGATGCCGCGGCACGCCCTCGGGCTGAACGTCTTCTCCAGTTAATCCGATCTGCCATCCACGACCTGTGCTTCCGGTGCCCATTTTGCCGGCAATCCACGTCACGTCCAACTCGGCCTCCGCAATGTTGACCGGCTTGACAAAAGCAGCGAAAGTGAATTGCGAATACGTGCGATTTAGATCCGTGATGACGTCTATCGGATTGTTGTTGTCGAGTCCGATCTGCACACGATCCCTGGTGGTTGTGCTTGTGCCGGCGCCGCTGAATTCCAAAGCATTCCCAACTCGACCCGGAACCGCACTGGTGTTGTCCATGCTCGTCAGCGTGCCCGTGTTACCGCGCCCCGAGCTATCTGGCGTCGTAAAGTTCGTCCCATCAGTGTCGACCTGGTCGAACGTCCAATGCAGTAGTTCAATCGCCCGGCAGGTCGACGCCGCCATCGCCGCCATCAGGCCTAACGAAAGTGCGCACGTCACCGCCACAGTTCTTCGTCTCATGACCGCTTTTCCTTTGAAAAGACGCAAAGCTTTGCTGGAGAACAGAGTGATGCGAAAACCCAACCAAGCCTCTTTTCGTTTCCCGCCGAAATCCGCCCCCCGCTAATCACGCCGCGCATGCAGCGACGCGCCTGGCTCCCAGGCCGGCGAAATAACGCGATGTTCGATGTCGACCTTGTTGCCATTGGTCTTCGAACGATTCATCCCTTGCACCAACATCTCCATCGCCGCGCGACCGAGAAAATCCCATGAATGCTTCAGCTGAGCGACTCGGGGCTCGAGAAACTGGCTGTACTTGGCCGAATCGTCGAACGACACCACGCTCACGTCCTCGGGAATTCTCAACCCAAGCTGTTGCACCGCGCGGTAAATGAGCGGGGCCACGTCGCCGGACCCATCGAATATTGCCGTCGGACGATCGGGCCGGCTGAGTAGTTTTACGACACCTTCCTTTGTCGTCTCGAGCCGCTCGTTTAGCCAATCGGCGACACCGTCGCCGCCCAAGTCGACAACCAGCGAACGATCAAATAACACGCCGGCGTCCAATGTGGCATCGCGGAAGCCGTTCATGCGATCCGTGATAACTTGCAAGTTCATCGGGCCCAAAAAACCCACGCGCCGATGCCCGAGCTCGGCCAGCTTTTGCCCCACCACATACCCGCCACCGTAGTTGTCGATTTCAACGGTTGGAACTTCGACGTCGTGCAGGCGCTGATCCACCAACACAAACGGATAGCCGGTTGCCTTCAACTCGACGAGCACCTCAGTAAAGCGTCGGTGGTGCAGCGAAACAATAATTGCGCCGTCCGTAGGGCCATTTGGGAGGCGACGCAACATTTCGAGGTCCAAACCAAGTTGGCCATGCGCGTCGTAAACTTGCGTGTGCAACCCACG
>DASXWB010001094.1:0-8069 GCA_036503915.1 Lacipirellulaceae bacterium
TGCGAAGGACGGGGAGGCAAAGCTTGACACTACATCGGCGCAGGCGAATGGTAAGGGGCCAATCGCACGTGTCGCAGCGGAAACGACGTCCGAATCGGAAAAAATCGCCACATTGAAATATGTCCCGGCCGCTGAAGCGTCCTCGCCCGATGCGGCCTCACCGGAAGCAGCCGCGCCGGAAGCTGCCGCGCCCGCGGACGTAGAATTCAATCGGGCGCTAGTGATCGGCGTCCCGCTGGTGGCCGCCCTGCTGCTGATGGGCGTGTATTGGCTGATTCTGCGCGCGGGAGCCCTTTAAACTGGATTGCCATGAGTATCGCGTCGCTTGATTATGACTCGGTCGCGACTTCGGATGAGGTCCTGTCGTACCGCGCCGTGCACACGGGAGCCATTCTCGGCCTGGCGCTCGTCGTGGTGACCGCAACGTTCACATTGATCTCGTGGGGCAGCACGCCGCAGCTCATTTTCATTTCGCTGCTCAATGCGCTGGCCGGCATTTTTTGCCTATGGTCGCTGGTGAGGATCCGGAGCGAGCCGGATTTATTCACGGGAGCGCCGATCGCCATGCTTGGCTTGGGGTTGTCGGCGGTGTTCCTTGTGGCCGGCGTGGGCTACGGCTCCTATGTCTATGCCACCGAGGTTCCCGAGGGGTACACGCGAATATCATTTAACACCATGAAGCCTGACGAGCTGGAAGAGCGCGGCGGCGTGGCCGTGCCTCCTGAAATTGCCGCCATGGACGGAAAGAAGGTTTTCATCAAGGGCTACATCCGGCCGGATTCGGTGACGCAGCGGATCGGGATCAAAGAGTTTTTGCTCGTGCGCGACAACAACCAGTGTTGTTTCGGCGACATCTCCTCGGTCAAGTATTACGATCAGATGGCCGTGGACATGGCGGGTTCGCTCACTGTCGACTTTCGGGACGGGGCCGTCTACCGCATGGGCGGCATCTTGAAGGTGGAGCCGCAAAATGTGAATCGCGGCCCGCTGGCTCCCGTCTTCTCGTTGAAGGCCGACTACGCCATGTAAGTGCTTGCGCCGTGGCAACGGCGCGCGAGCTGCGGGGAAATTCATGTTTACATGCCGGCGGTTATCGGGGTGGAGATTGCTGGCAGCGCTCGCGGCCGCCCTGCCCTTGCTTCCCGCCGGATGTGATAACTCGGCGGGCCAGCCGCCAGGAAATGCAAGCTCGGCGGCGCCATCTGCCTCGACCGCGAAGCCAGGCACTCTGCGGCCGGGGGCGAAAACCGTGGCCCTGGCCGCCGCGGGTGATCGGCCCTACGACAAAACGTTCGACAATCTGCGCTTTGACATAAAACCGGGCGACCCGTTTCAGCGGGCCATGTTGCCGCCGAAGGTCGAACAGTTGGTCGGGCAGCGAATCCGCATCCGCGGCTTCATTCTTCCCGCGGAGCGGCAGCGCGGCATCAAAACCTTCGTGCTCGTGCGCGATAATCAGGAATGCTGTTTCGGGCCGGGGGCGGCGCTCTACGATTGCATCCTTGTGGAGATGGTACCCGGAAAAACGATCGAGTTTTCGATCTGGCCCGTGGCAGTTGAAGGCACTTTCGGGATCAACGAGGTAATCGGCCCCGACGGCAAGCACCTGGCGATCTATCGCATTGAGGGCGAGGAGGTCAGGTGAGTGGGTGAGTAAGTGAGTAAGTGAGTAAGGAATGAAGCTTTAAGCCTACTCACCTACTCACTTACTCACCTACTCACCTCTACTGTTCATCGCCGCTGAGGCCTAGCTTCGAGAGCCATCGGCGTCGCGGGGCGCCGCCGGCGCCGCTGCCGGCGTCGTGCGACGAGCGACGCGATTCGAGGTCGATGCGCAGCTCTTCGAGCTCCGACTTTTCCCTGGCGATTTTCGCCCGTTCGACGCTCACTTCCAGCTCGGCGGCACGCAGCTTGCCTTCCATTTCGTGCTCGAGCTGGGAGATTTTCTTGCGGTGCTCCGCGATGATCTCATCGGCGTCCAGCAGCGCGTCGATCTGTTGCTGCCGCTGCGCGTCGGCGGCGGCGGGTTTTGTGCTCTCGGCCTCCGCCAGTTGCGCGCGCAGCTGCTCGATTTCGCGATCCTTTTCAGCGACGACCGCGTCCGTCATTTCAATCGTGTTCTCGATCGATGCGCGTTCCTTCTGACGATCTTCATCCCCGGCGCTGTCGCCCTCATCTTCCAGGCTAGCCAGCATGCGACGTTTTTGCGATTCCCAGTCCATGCCGCCGCTGTCTGGGCTGACGCCGCCGCCCGAATGCTTGGAAGCCGCCAATCGCGACTCCAGTTCCGCATTTCGAGTCTTCAGCTCGCGCACATCCTCGACGGCCATTTCGAAACGCCGCTGCAAGTCGGCAATTTGCTGTTCGGTGTCCGCGTCGCCCGACACAACCGGTTGGCGTTCCAACGCGTCAACGCGCTCGGCCAAGGCGTCGCGCTCGGCGCGCAAGGCCGTGAGCTCGGCCGAATCCGCCTGGCCGGTCGCCGGTCGCCGCGCCAGATCTTGCTCCAGCTCGGTGACGCGGGCGCGAAACCGCTGCACGTCTTCCAGAGCAAGGTCAAACTTTTGTTGCAGCTCGTCACGCTCGCGCTCGACTGTGGCCCGGACGGCGTCCCATTCGCCGCGCTGCTTAGTCCAGGATTCCTGTTGCTCGTGCAGCTTGCGCTCGAAGTCGCCGAGCTGTTTCTGCCACTCGTCGCGGGTGCCATGCTGGTGCGACTCGAGCTTGGCGAGCTTGTTGAGCAGCTCCCCGCGCGCCAATTCCAAGGTTTCGCGCTCGACTTTCCATGCAGATTCCCGCAGGGCAAAATCGTCTCGCTCCGACGTCAATTGATTGCGGGTGGATTCGACCGCTGAAGCGCGTTCCTCCAACTCCGATTGGCGCTTGGAAAGTTCATTGCCCTTTTCCTCGAGCACACTTTGGCGTGTTTCCAGCTCGCAGCCCAGTTCGGCCAATTGCTTGGCGCGCTCATCCTGTTTGGCGGCGCGTGCTTCGAGCTCTTTGCGGCGTCTCTCCAGGGCCGCTTCCTGGTCGGTGCGCTCCTGATGCAGGGAGGCACGCGCTTCGTCAGTCTGCCGGCGAAGCCGTTCGATTTCACCGCGCGCTTGGGCGATCTGATGCAGCTCGCTGTTCTCGTGGGCGCGCTGCTCGGCGATGGCCGAGGTGATGGCCTCAAGCCGCTTGGTGATTTCGTCCTCGAGATGCGTTATTTGCCCCCGCCGTGCCGAGAGCGCGGCCTGCGCACGATTTTGCAACTCGCACAGCGCCGCTGCGGAGGGCGGGGAGAACGCGTCAGATTCACAAGATTGCGGGGCTGTCTCTTCCATGCTCATCTCGGTTGGCAAAATCCCCGCTCCCACGCGCGTGAATCACGCTCCGTTTCGACCGCCGCGCTATGCCTTGCGCACGGCCCGCGGGCGGTGAATATCGAGGATATTTCCAACGATATATAGGCCGCCGCCGCCCGCAGGTCAAAAGACGCTCGCATTGCCCGCTGGTCATGCCGGTCGTGCGGTTTGTAAAGCCCGTGGCAAGCCGGTTCGAGGCGTTTCGCCGCGTACGTCGGGCTTTTTAGGGCATGGGTCAGGCTTCGGCTGCATGCGCAAGCACAAATGTCAGGCGGGGGCCTGGCCTACAAGACTTCCGGGTTGACGACGTTTTCGGGCCGACCGCCCGTGAGCCGCGCGCCGACCTGGTGCGCGACGCGGCGGCGCAGCTCTTCGACCGATTCGCTGGAATAAAACGCGGCATGCGGCGTGACGATGACGCGCGGATCGTTGTACGGCGGCTGCGAAAGATCGGGCGGCTCTCGGTCTTGCACGTCGAGCGCGGCCGCGGCCAAATTGCCGTCGGCCAATGCCGCCGCCAAAGCGCGGTGATCCACCAGGCCGCCGCGGGCCGTATTGATCAAAAACGCGCTCGGCTTCATCAGCGCCAGTTCGGCGGCGCCAATCATTCCGCGCGTTTCGTCGTTGAGCGGCACATGCAACGACACGAAATCGCTTTGCGAAAGCAATTCATTCAGGTTGGCCCAGACCGCGCCCGGCAGCGGGTCGCGCCGCGAGCGGTTGGTGGCCAGGATTCGCATTCCAAAGGCCTGCGCCTTGGCGGCGACGCGCCGGCCGATTTGGCCCAAGCCCACAATGCCGAGTGTTTGGCCTTCGATCCGCCGCAACGGTAAACCGGCCGAAAGATCGTATCGACCGGCGCGTGCATTGTCGTGGAACACGCCAATTTTCCGGGCCAGCGCCAGGAGAAGAGCCATCGTGTGCTCGGCCACTTCGATGAGGCAATAATCTGGCACATTCGTTACGGGAATGCCCCGGCGCGTCGCCTGACGCACGTCAATGTTGTCGAGTCCAATGCCCAGTCGGGCAATGATCCGGCAGTTCGCGGCCGCGTCGATCAGTTCGCGCGGCACGTCGGACCAATTGGTCATAATCGCATCGGCGCCGGCCGCCAGTTTTATCAAGGTTGGCAGCTCACGATCCGGCGCGACGACCAATTCAGCGTCATATTCGGCCAAAATCTTGCGCTCGATGTCGAGGTCCGGCCAGGCATAGTCCGTGAGCAGCACGCGGTACTTTGACATCAATGGCGACCCTTTTTCACCACAGAGGCACCGAGGGCACGGGGGATGTATTTTGACGCCCGGACGCGGAAACCTGGAATGCTAAATTCGACGCACGGTCTTTCGCTTCAATTCCCTTACTTGCCCGCTTCTCTCCGTGCGTGCTGTGTACTTTGTGGTGCGATTCTTCGCAGCTCTGCCGAGAAATTGGCCTCAATCGTCTCGCGACACAAGCTCAATTTGGGCGTCATTTCGCCGCGCTCGATGGAAAATGGCCGGTCGAGCAGCACGAAATGATGCACTTGTTCCTCGTGCGCGGCCGATTGCAGGCAGCATTCGATCTCGGCGGCGATCCGCTCGCTGCTCGCTCCTCGCTGCTCGCTCCCGGATGCATCGCACGCGGCTGGGACGATGAGCGCCACCAGGCCGCACTGGCCATCGCCGAAAACGGCCGCCTGCTCGATGAGTGGTGATGCGGTGAGCAGGTTTTCGACGCGCGTCGGCAGCACCTTTTTGCCGGTCGACAGGACGATCAGCTCTTTCTTGCGCCCGCGAATGTAAAGGAAGTTATCTGCGTCCAACTCGCCCAGGTCACCCGTGTGCAGCCAGCCGTCGCGAATTGCCTCGGCCGTGGCCGGCTCATCGTGCCAGTAGCCGAGCATGACGTTCGGCCCACGGCAGAGAACTTCGCCATCGCGTGCGACTCGCACTTCCAAACCGGGCAGCGGTTGGCCGACCGCGCCGAAGCGGTTCGCGGCGAACGTTGAGACGCTGATCACCGGCGATGACTCGGTGAGGCCGTAACCTTGCAAGACGGGCAGTCCCTGCTCGGCGTACCACTTCTCGATATTCGGCGCCAGTGGAGCGCCGCCGCTGGTGAGCCGCTCCATGCGGCCGCCGAAAAAATGGCGCAGCGCGGCCGATTGATCCGCGGCGCCGCTGGCCGCGATTTTTTCAGCGATTCTTTGGTAGAGAAACGGCACGGCGTTGAGGGCCGTCGGCTGAACGAGTTGGCAATCGCGAGCAAGCGTGTCGCGGCTCTCGCCCAGCACAAGTCGCGCGCCGTCATAGACCCACGTGTACAGGTCGCACGTGCGGGCATAGATGTGGCTCAGCGGAAGGATCGAGAGGCGTGTTTGATCGGCGCCGGCGCCGTGTGCATCAGCCGCCGCGGCCGCGTTGGAGGCCAGATTTCGCTGGCTGAGCATGACGCCGCGCGGGCGGCCCGTGGTGCCCGACGTGTAGAGGATGGTGGCAAGGTCGCCGGGGGCTGAGGGCTGGGGGCCGGACGCTAGTTTGTTGCGATTGGTAAGTACAATCTTCGGCCAATCGTCATGAATTAAAGTTTGTAGATCGGACGGGAGAAGTTTCGCAAAATTCGCGAGCAATTCCGAGTTTGACACGAAAACAAGCCGGGCGCCGCAGTCGATGATTTGCTCGGCGATCTGCTCGGCGGCGAGCGTGACATGAATCGGCACATGCACGGCGCCGGCCAGGTGAAGGGCAAGATCCGTGATGATCCACTCGTAGCGGTTTTCCGATACGTGGGCGACGCAGTCGCCCGCCCGCCCGCCCATTGCTTGAATTCGATCGGCAAGAGGACTGGCCTCCTGGGCCACTTCGCGCCACGTGCGCCAGTGCAGTTGGCCCTCGCGAATGTAACCCAGCGCCGCTGCGTCGCCGCGGGCGCGCACTGTGGCGGCAAAAAACGCGGGAATGGTCTCTGAAGCGTTGTCGGGCATTCCGACCATGATGTCCGATGCGGCACCACGCTGCAACCGTGGCATTAGAACACGCGTTCCAGCGTCAGCTCGGCAAGCGCAACGGGATGCGTGAGACCGAAGTTCGCAAGCACTTCGGGATGGACTTCGCCGAGAATGCCGAGCGGCTTGCCATCAACGGCCACCGAAGCCGCGCGGCCGGAAACGAATGTGGGATGCTCGATGGCTGCGTATTGAGACTTCCAACCAAGTTCGCGCACGAGCGCATCGACGACGCTGCGCGCGGTGGCGTAACCGCTTTCACGGCCAATCTCCACGAGTGCCAGCTTTCGATATTCGACGGCGCCGGTTTCTGCCGCGTCGTCGAGCTCGACGACATTGTCGGCTTCGAACAATCGCTGCGGCATCGGGCGGCGGCGGTTTTCGCGCAGCGCTTCGAATAAGCCGCCCATCAAGTGCGTGCGCACGACGTTATACGCTTTGAGCTTTGGATTCGCGACTTGTGGATAACGAGTCCCGCCGGCTTCGCCCGTGCCGGGCGTGGGCATCCGCAGCCGCTCGAACTGGTGCTCTTCGGTCGTTAACGGCAGGCTCATGATCTCGCTGTAGCCGAGGCCAATGAGAACTTGCCGCACGCGCTCGCTGAGCGTTTCCTCAGGCCGCGGCGTGCCCACAGTCATCGAGCGCACAAGCCGCGGCTCGATGTTGCCATAGCCGTAGCCGATGGCTACGTCTTCCAAGAGGTCGACCATGTGCCGTATGTCGGTGCGGTAAGCAGGATACGCGACTGTTAAACAACCGTCCTTTTTTGTCGGAGTTACATCAAATCGCATTCTTCTGAGTGAGTTGGCCAGAGATTCTTCATCCAGTGGAAGGCCAAGCCACCGCTTGGCCTCCTGCAAGTCAACATCTTTGGTGCACTGGGACAAATCCGGAGTAGATCGCTGCGTCTTACCGCCAAATTCAATAATTTTTACTTTTTCACCGCTGACACTCTTGTCGATTTCGAACAGCGAGCAAACAAGTGTGTCTAGCGACTTCTTAACTGCCGCCTTACTGATCCCAGTCACGTCGATAAATACACGCGTACTTCCTTTTTTGAGTTTTGTTTCATCGCTGTTGATGATCGGCGGCATAGATAGTACTTGGTTCTTGCTGTCGATCAGCACCGGATATCGCTTGTGCCCGGCGAGCAAGTTGGCGTAGGCTACGCCTTTCGGGTGCGATTCAAGGATTTGCCGACCGGACATTTTCTTGCCTGGCATGCCAAGCGGGACGAATGGCTCAGTGTCAGGATCCATTGTCGTATATCGAATCGGCCCAGTGATCGTCGACAAATCGTAAAGGCCGATCGATGCCAGCTTACGGTCGCGTCCGACGCCCCAGTGCAGGTTCTCCTGCAGCTTCATGATCGCGATGAGGCTCGTTTCATCGACCGGAGGCAGCGTCATAACAGCGCAGTCGATGAACGGCCGATAACTATCTTCGTTTCTCACAGATGCATCGACATGCACTTCAAGTTTCGGGCCACTGGTTCCATATCTCGGTAACCCGCTTTCGATGCCAAGCGTACCGCGGAGAGCGCGAGCCAAGCCCCCGACATCGAACAAATCTGGACGGGCGGCCAATAAGTCGAGCCGAATCACTTGTTTCGAGCCGGCCAGCTTGAACGACGACTCGGACTCATGCCCGCACAGGCCGCATGTTTTCACCTCATCCTGACCCAGAGGATGCTCGACCAACGAGCCACATTGCGGGCAGCGGCTGCGCTCAATGTC
>DASXWB010001095.1:0-2911 GCA_036503915.1 Lacipirellulaceae bacterium
TTGGCAACGGTGAGGCTCATCCACATTTCGACGCCGGCGGCGCGCACGCCCGATTCCGGCACCAGCGAGGTGATTGCCAGGTTCGGCCGCGCTTCGTTTACGCAACGCACAAGGTGGAACTGCGCTATCTCATCCTCTTTCAGGTCAGCAAGCAGCTTGCGAATCTCGCTGGCATTGGCGAACTGACGAGCGCGAAAATCGCTCACGATGTAAACGATGAGCGTCTCGGCTTTGTCCGTGAGAGGTAGCCGCGGAACGGCCTTGAGCGCATCGGCAGGTCCGACGTCGGTTTGAGAGACTTCCCAGGAAGCCAGCAAAGACTCCAATCGGCTGCGGAACGCGTCGTTGATCGCCGTGTTGAAAACCTTCGGCTGCGCGCCGGCCGAAAGCTCACTAGCCTCCGAAAACCGCAGTATCGTGGCCAGCTGCCGGTCCGTTTGTTCGTATGCTTCGTCGACCACGGCCTGAATCGCGCGTTTCGCTTCGGCGAATGCGCTCGTGTTGTCCCAGCGGTCGCTCATCGAGTAGCTGTCGTCCAGCAAGATGAGATGGTGCGTCGTACCGCGGCCCAAAAGCTGCATCCATTCGTTACGCACAATCACGTGGGCGAGCATCAGCACCAGCACCGCGATGATCGCCATCCGCGTGGCCAGCAACAGAAGCTGCTTGAGCAGGATCCAGCGCCGATTTCGCCGCTGACTGTCCAGCAGAAACTGCATGGCAGCCCAACGAATCCGCTGTTGCCGGCGCAGGTTGATCAAGTGGATCAACAGGGGCACCGCGACAAGCGGCAAGCCAATAGTCAGTAATGTGGGAAAAAGAAACGACACTTTCAGATGCTTTCGATTTCGGATTGCGGATTTCGGATTGAGGCGCGTAAATCCGCAACCCACAAGCGGCAATCCGCAATCGCTTTTATCTTCTTCGCTCGCGCTGGCGGTGCTTCAAAAACGCGGTCAGGGCCGCATCGAGCGGCATGCTTGTGCGAATGAGCGCGTAATCAACGTTGTCTCGCGCACACCCATGACGCAAAGTGGCGAGAAAGTCATCCAAAGCCGCCAGATAACCCTCCCGCAGCGCCCTCGGATTACACGTCACGTGCTCAGCCGACTCCAGGCCTTCGAACCGCGCCGGCCGGGCGAACGGAAAATCCAGCTCGTCGTCGTCCATCACGTGCAAAACCAAAACGTCGTGGCCGAGTTGCCTCAGTAGCCGCAGGCCGCGAAGAACGTTCTCGGGCTCGACGAGCAGATCGGAAATGAGGATCATCATGCCGCGGCGCGGATAGGTTTCTGCCACGCGCGACAGAACGTCACTGATGAGCGTTTTCTCGCGCGGCTGCCTGGTCTCCAGGGCGCGGACAATTGTCGTCAAATGGCTGTTGCTCGTGCGCAGCGGAATCGTCTGCCGAACGCGCTCGTCGAACACGACGCAGCCCACGGCATCCTGCTGGCGCAAGAGCAGGTAGGCCAGCGCGGCGGCCGACGTGATCGCATAATCGCACTTGTTGAGCGGCCCGCTGCCGTATTCCATGCTGGCCGACGTATCCACCAGCACGCAGCAGCGCAGATCGGTGTCTTCCTCGTATTGTTTTACGTACAGCCGATCCTGCTTGGCCCAAACCTTCCAGTCGACGCGGCGCAGATCGTCGCCGGGCGCGTATTGCCGGTGTTGCAGAAACTCGACGCTCTGACCGAAGTATGGACTGCGATGCATGCCGCTGAGCAGCCCTTCGACGATGTGACGCGCGCGAATCTCGAGGCGACCGATCCGCTTGATCACCTCAGGACGCAAAGATCTTTTGGAAGCGGTCGTCATGAATCAAATCATCTTCGCGCGTGGGGGTGACGTTGAGCAGGCGATCGACAATGTCGTCGGTGGTGACGCCGTCGCTTTCGGCGGCGAAATTCACCACGAGCCGGTGCCGCAGCACGGGTTTGGCCAGTGCCTGGATGTCTTCGAGTGCAACGTGCGGGCGGCCGCGGACCAGCGCCCGGGCCTTGGCGCCGAGAATCAAAAACTGCGTAGCCCGCGGGCCGGCGCCCCAGGCCAGCTGCTCACGGGCGAAGTCAGCGGCCGCCGCCTCGCGCACGCGCGTCTGCCGCACAAGCGCGAGCGTGTAGCGAATGAGATGGTCGCTGATCGGCACGGAACGCACTAATTCTTGCAGTTGCAGGATTTCCTCAGGCGAGAGGACGGCTTCGACCTCTGGCGCCGCCCCGGTCGTCGTCCGGCGAGCAACTTCGAATTCCTCGTCGAAGCTGGGATAGGACACCAGCACTTTGAACATGACCCGGTCCTGTTGTGCCTCGGGCAGCGGGTACGTGCCTTCCTGCTCGATCGGGTTTTGAGTGGCCAGCACGAGGAACGGGTCGCTCATCTGGTGGCGGATTCGGCCGACGGTGACTTGCCGTTCCTGCATGGCTTCGAGCAGGGCGGCCTGCGTCTTGGGCGGCGTGCGGTTGATTTCGTCGGCCAGGATCACGTGCGAAAAAATGGGCCCGGCCAGAAACCGAAGCTCGCGCTGTCCCGTGGAGCGGTTCTCTTCGATGATGTCGGTGCCCGTAATGTCGGCCGGCATCAGGTCGGGCGTGAACTGAATGCGGCTGAAGGTGAGATTCAGCGATCGCGCCAGCGTGCTCACTAGCAGCGTCTTGGCCAGGCCAGGCACGCCTTCCAAGAGGCAGTGGCCGCGGCTAAACAGGGCGATGAGCATCTGCTCGATCACATCGTGCTGGCCGACGATGACGCGGCTGAGCTGCTCTCTGATCTGTTCCAGGGCGGCGCCAAGCCGAGCGATGGAACCGTTGGAATGTTCGTGCGGGGATTCGGTCATGGTGTGGTGGTGAGTAAGTGAGTAGGTGAGTAAGTGAGTAGGTCGTAAAACATGAGACAGTGATCGGATCTTAGT
>DASXWB010001096.1:0-5850 GCA_036503915.1 Lacipirellulaceae bacterium
CTGCATGCGTCGCAATCGGCGCAAGCATCAAGGCGCATGGCGAGGCCCGCTTCAGTGGGCCGGGTAATTCGGAAATATCAAGCAAGAGATCAATTCGTCTCACGCAGAGGCGGTGAGGACGCAGAGGAAAGCGCGGCAATCGCGGTTCGTTTCATGTTCTGCTATCTCAGCGCCTCTGCGTGAGACTTCAATTCAGACATTGCCACCAAAGCCGCTCAGGGCAGCAATGCTTTCAACGTTGCCCAGGTCGCTCACGCGCGCCGCCAGACTTCCGGCCGCTATGAAGTGGTCGAACTCGATGAGCACCGCCCTGCGGACCGCACCGCGGAACCACGCCAGCACATCGAGCGGGATCATGCCGCACGTTTCAGCCGCCAGTTCGATGGAGAGGTCGGCTCGGTCCGCCTTGCAGTCGCTGCGGTCGGTGAGCACGGTGCCGTCGAAGGTGAATCGCACCATGTTCTCCACCTCCGAGTTGGCCAGGCGATAAACGCAGCGCGTGTTGTAGAGAAAGTAGGCGTTTTCCGTGCCGTGAACATCGATGGCGCGCTGCAACTGCGCGATGCGCGCCCGAAGGGCCGGTGATGCGTCGAGCGGCACGTCGAGGCGCCCCACCGAGCGCAGCGGCAAGCAATCGAACGCGATGTCGACGTAGGGTTGCATGGTACGGAGTGAGTAGGTGAGTATGTGAGTAAGTGAGTAGGTATCAACCCAACTTAACCTACTCACATACTCACGTACTCACGTACTCACGTACTCACGTACTCACGTACTCACGTACTCACGTACTCACGTACTCACGTACTCACCGTCGCCGCCGGTCCCAGGCCAGGCTCAGCCAGCCATCCTCGCTCTTGAACTGGTTAAGTTCAAGCGGTCCGGCGTCGGCCAGCGCGCCTTCGGGCCGGATTGGCTCGAATTCGATTGTATTCGGAAAGCCGCGTCCTTGAGCCGAGCGCTCGTTCAGCTCCTCCTCCAAGTTGCGGCGTTCGGCGGTTTGGCGGCTGGAGAGCGTTCCTTTGAAATCGGCCGGCAGCATTACCAGATCGCCTTCGCGATGCAGCACGACACCGCCGCCCGCAAGTTCCGGCGTGTACGTGCCCGTGATGTCCCAATCTTCAAAAGTTTGGTCGCCCGATTGCAAGCGGGCCACGTGGATCGTGAGTTTCACCTGGCCATCTTCGAAGTCCACGCTCACCGGGCGATCTCGGAAAGTCATCGACCATTCTTTGAACGCTTCGTCGTCGCCGGCCGACTCCTCTGAATCTGTCTTTCGCCGCTTCCAGGCGTCTTTCATCCATTCGGGGACTTTGACGTTAAACTGCGCGTCTTGATCGGGCCGCGTTTCGCTCGCGGTGGCGCCGCCCAGCACTACGGCGGAATAATTATTCACGGCCGACTCGTGAAGCCGCACCGTAACGTCATGACCCTCGGGCGCCGCGGGCGGTTCGTCGATGGCCGCCAGTTGGCCGCTGCCCGCCTGCGTGACGTCGAGCGAAATCGAGTCGCCGTCGGAGCTGAAGCGGATGTATTCCGGCAGCTCTCCGCGGCGGGCCAGTGGATGGCGGTACTCGGCTTCGTACCGATCGCGCGCTTCGCGCAACTCCCGGTTCACGTCCTGATCAAAACGGCGCTCGATGCGATCTTCGGCATGGTCGGCCGCGATTGCCTCGGCCTGCCCCTGCGTTTGGCGTGCACGACGCCAGCCCTGGCTGCTGACAATGCGGCTACCCAGGCCGCCGCCGCGCTTGGCAATGGAGTGGATGTCCGTGTCGGTCGTGGCACTGGCGGAGGCCGGTTTTGACACGAAAGCCTGGTCGCCTAGCTCGACGCGCTTAATGGCTGTGAAATGCGTGCGGCTCGTGCTGCGGATCACCGCCGGGCCGTTATAACCCACATTTTGCGATCTCACGTTTCCGCGCGAACGAAACTGCAATACGGCATTTTCCTCCGAAGGTATGCTGGCCACCTCCACTGTGCCGGTTGTGAACGCCTCGCCGTGAATTCGCGTGCCGAGGATGTTGTCGGTCACGTGTTCCATGCGGTTGACCGGATCGGTGCTGGCGGCGATCAGCGGCATCGATACGTCGATGAATGCGTTGGGGCGGGCAAACTCGCGCCGAAATGCGAAAACGAGATCGGGCGCCTGGCCCAGATCGGCGATGAAGCCGAGACGCTCGGCGAGCCGCGCTTCGTTGGCCGCGTTAGGATCGTTGCGGAAGGCCTCGACTTCGCCCTCGAGAGCTTCAAGCTGCTGGCCATAAAGCTCCTCGGGGTTTTCCCACTGCGAGACGGCCAGCGTATTACGATAGCGCTCCAGGTCATCGGCGAGCCGGCGGAATTGCCGCAGCTCCAAGCCGTTTTCATCCCGGTGGAGTCGCTCGAGCGTGGCGTCGAGCGGTTCAATGTCTTGTGGGGTGTCTTTTGCGATTTCCTCTTTCAGCGGCGCCCAGCGAAGGTAACTGAGCCAGCGCCGGCCGTTCGATGTGCCCGGATGGACGAATCGCTCCAGCTCCTCCATCCGGCGACGAACCTGGACGCGCGATTCGTTGAGCTGCTCGTCGGTGACCGGGCGGAAGTCCTGGCTGGCCTTGTCGAGCAGCTCGGAGAGCTCATCCTGAGCGTTCGCCTCAATGTTTGGAAGCAGTCCCCCGGCCATGCAAAGAATCGCTACCGCAAGCCCATGCCAGGCGCGTGCGTGAATTGAACCGTTTGATCGGGTCCGATGAATACGGCGCATTGCAATTTCCTTTCCATGCCAGGCAACGAGATTGAGCGGCGTCGTAGAGAGTCGGCCGAATGAGCTCGCCGTCCAATAAAACGAAAGAGTGCCGACCCAGGTGTCGGCGGTTACGGTGGGTAATCCGCGGCGTTTGCGTAAAATCGATACCTGGCCGCAGGATTTGACCACTCTACGCCAATTGCCGCGGCTTGTCTAGAAGCCGTAGGTCAGCATATCCAGGTCGCCACGGCGACTCGCTGCGGCGAGCTGGAAAACCTACTTCCCTTCGCGGAGGATGCGGAAGTATTCCTCGGCATGCTCGCGGCGGCTGTTGGGCAAGCGCTCGCTGGTGAGCGGGTCGGCCGGCTCGGCTTCGAGCGTTGCCATTTCTTCTTTGATCTGCTGCGCCACGTCGCCTGTCACGTTGGGGCCTTCGACCATGCCGGCGTACGTTGCCGGGCCTTGCTTCGGATCCTGGCGCACGCGCGAGTCACGCGTATTCGTCGCGTTGCGCTCGTCAGGCCGCGGGCCCGCGCCGGCGCGGGGGTCCCCGCCCATGCCGTTGTTCATTTGCGACTGCGAGTTGGCACCGAACTTCTCCATGTTGGCCATGGCGCCCATGCAGGCCTCGCAGCCTTCGCCGTCGCACTCTTCGCAGGCGAGCGCGTCCTTGGCCATTTCGAGCTGGTCCATCGCGGCGTCGAGCATTTCCAGCTCTTTCATCTGCTGCTGCATTTGGCCGAGCTGCTTGGCCATCTCGGCCATGGCGGCGGCCGCTTTCTGATCGTCGCCTTGCTGCAGCTGCTTTTGGATTTGGCCCATCTGCTGTGCCAGCTGCTGCAGGCGGTTCATCTGCTGTTCTTGCTTTTGCAGCCGGTCGAGCTTTTCTTGCAGCTCGCCCGCCTTGGAGAGGTTGCCCGCGCGGCGCGCCTGCTCGATCTGCTTCTTGAGATCTTCCATCGCCTGCTGGCGGGCCTGTGCGGCCGCCTCGAGCTTTTCCTTCATCTGCTCGAGCTGCTTGGCGAGTTTTTCTTTGGCGTTTGCGTCGAGCTTGCCGTCGCGCAGCTGCTTCTCAAGCTCCTTGATCTCCTGCATGGCCTTGTTCCAATCGCCCTGCTTCATGGCATTGGCGGCTTTCTCGGCCGGGCCGGCGCCCAGGTTCTTCATGTTTTGGAACTGCTGCTTGAGGCTGTCCTTGCCGCCGACTTGTTCGCGGCGCTGTTCGAGCTGCTTGATGAGATCGTTCATCTTGACCGTGGCTTTGGTGCGGTCGCTGTTTTGCTTCTCTGCCAGCTCGCGCGTGCCTTGTTCGATCTTTTTGAACAGCCCCTCAGCATCTTTGAGTCCTTGCTGCTCAGCCTGCTTACGTTGTTCTTCAATTTTCTTGCGCACCGCTTCGGCCGACTGCTTGACTTGCTTCTGGGCGCTGGCGGCCGAGTTCGGATCGAGGCTGCTTGCGGCCTCGCGGTTGTCGACGAACGTCACGAGCGCAAAGGCGATCGCGGCCGGCACAAGCGGCCACCATGCACGGCGATCCAGCTTGACTGGGAATTTCTCGTCCACTTCAATGCGCTTCACGGCGCGCACCGCGTCGTTCACCACGGCGCGGCCGGCTTCGCTTGATTGTTCCTCAGGCCGCAGCGACAGGCTGCTGGCAACGCGCTCGCGCAGGTCGAAGCGGCGGTCAATCTCGATGGCGGCGTCCATCGCATTGCGATGACGCACCAGCGTCCAGCCAAGGGCGAATAGCAAACCGGCCCCGAGCGCGCCGGCGAGCCAGGCCACGTCCCAATTCGCGGGAAGATTCGACAGGACGAACACACGCGGCACGGCCATCGCGACGACCGCGATCGTGAGCGCTCCCAGAAGGCACCACACCAGGCGGCCCAAGAATTGTTCCAGAACCAATCGCCGCGCAGCGCGCGCAACCTGCTTTTGAAGCTGGTCCATGACATGCTCCTGGACGAGAATAGTTTTCCGGCGCCCTGTCTTCGGCATTATATCGATTAGGTTCGCCGGCGTCACGCAATGAAAGGATGCAGGAATCAGGATGCGGGGCGCCGGGATAAAGAGCGCTTGTATGGTTTCCAACGCCACTAGGTTCGCGCAGCGTTCCTCGAAGTTGGTTTACGGCTTCACGTTGCGATAGAATATCGAGATGGGTGTTGAGGCTCCGATTACCGACCGAACCGCCTTGCCGTCCCCAGCCGACCGGCCGGAGGCCGACGTGGTGATTTATGATGGCAACTGCGGCATCTGCACGGCCCAGGTGCGTAAGCTGCCTTGGTGGGACTGCCAAAAAAAGCTTTCTTACTTGTCGCTCCATGATTCGGAAGTCGCCCGCCGCTGGCCTGATCTGCCTCACGAGCGGCTGATGCAGGAGATGGTGATCGTCGACCGGCATGGCCGCCGGCATTGGGGAGCTGAGGGCATTCGCTATCTCTCGCGCCGGCTGCGCCGAATGTGGTGGGCCGCCCCGTTTCTGCATTTCCCCGGCAGCATGCTCCTGTGGCGGCCACTGTACCGCTGGGTTGCGCGCAACCGCTACCGGCTCAGCGGCTGCAAGGCATGCGACGACGGGGCCTGCGCGCTGCATCGCTGAGCGGTGCGAGCACTGAAATCGAATCGCTATCAGATGTCCAAAATCAGATGTCCAAAATTCCCCCCCATATATTTTGGACACCTGATGCAATTTGCAACACATTACGTGTCAGGCGACAGGGCTTTACTTTCTGATTTGGCGCGCAGCGGCAGCGCACGCCTCATTTAAGGGCGAATGGTCGAAGTCCTGGCAATTCGCGCGTGGGCGCGCGTGATTGCGCGCCCCCGATCTGTCATCGGAGACTCGAAGCCGCGCCAGGCCGGTCGTTTCACGGTCCGCATTATAGCAGGTATAGTGGCCATGTGTCCAGTATATTTCGGCCAGTGGGGTGCAAATTCCAGAAATTCTTAATGGGCGCGCGAAGGCGCACACAGGCAGGAAGGAGAGTTGTTCGTCCGAGCGGTACCCCGTGTTATAATCAAAGTATAGCGACCGTGGACTACATTGAAATGCGACCTAGTGCAATTCATGGCCAGAGGGCCTGTGTCGCTGGTACGCGCATTAGCGTGGAAGACATCTACGTCTG
>DASXWB010001097.1:0-1501 GCA_036503915.1 Lacipirellulaceae bacterium
GCCCTGGCTGCCAATCGCCGAGGATTTCACCTCGCGCAACGTCGAAGCGCAATCGGCCGACCCGAAATCGATCCTTACGTTGTATCGGCGGCTGGTCCAGCTCCGCCGCGAGCAGCCGGCTCTCTCAATTGGCAGCTATGCGGCGATCCCCACGCAAGGCGACCTCTTGGCCTATCGCCGCAACTTCGAGCGAGGCCGGCGCTACTTGGTCTTATTGAACCTCAGCAGCGATCCGGCCACGTTCCAAAGCGCTGCCATTCCTCACCACGGCCGCATCGTGCTTTCCACGCATCTCGACCGGGAAGCCGAAGCATTCGACGGCCAGATCGAGCTGCGCTGCGACGAAGGGCTGCTCATCGAGCTGGCGGATGGCTAACGGATGTGTCCCGCAAGGTCACATGATAATAGCCCACAAATTCATTGCTGGAATCGATGTTTGGAATTAGCATAATAAGTCCCGGAGGGACGGCGAATTGGGCGATGCAATGCCTCAATCGTCTCTACGGGACGTTATTTCGCGTTATAATCATAACCCAGCTCTGAAGAGCTGGGCGATTTTCAGTCTGTCCCTTCGGGACGTCAAACTGCGGGCACCTATCATCACTTTGGGAGTAACGACCATGGCCGGACGAGCGATTTATCATTTCGTGATCTGCGCATCGCTCTTCTATCCAGCACTCGGACTTGCCGCTGAAAAACCGAATATCCTCGTCTTCCTCTGCGACGACACCGGTTATGCCGAGTTTGGCTTCCAGGGCGGCAAGGACATTCCCACGCCGCGTATTGATTCGATCGCGGCCAATGGCGTGCGCTTCACGCAAGGGTACGTCTCCGGCACCTACTGCAGTCCCACGCGGGCCGGGCTACTCACCGGCCGCTACCAAACCCGCTTCGGACACGAGTTCAACAGCGTCGCCCGCCAGACCGGCCTGCGGCTGAATGAAACGACGATGGCGGAACGCTTTCGCGATCTCGGTTATGCAACCTGCGCAATTGGCAAGTGGCATCTGGGTGAGAAACCTCGCTTCCGGCCGACCCGCCAAGGATTCGACGAATTTTACGGCACTCTCGCCAACAGCGCATTCTTCCGCCCGCGACTGTTTATCGATTCGCGCGAGTCCAACGAGCCGCGGACGATCGATGAGCCGGGCTTTTACACAACCGACGCCTATGGCGAGCGGGCCGTCGACTGGATTGGCAAGCAGGGCGACAAGCCGTGGTTCCTGTACGTGCCCTTCAACGCGCAGCATGCCCCGCTGCAGGCCACCGAAAAATATTTGGAGCGGTTCGGCAAGATCGAGAATCAAAACCGCCGCACGTTCGCGGCCATGATGTCGGCCATGGATGATGCGGTCGGAAAAATCCTCGCCAAGGTGCGCGACCTGGGCCAGGAGGAGCGCACGCTGATCTTCTTCCTCTCCGACAACGGCGGCCCAACCCGGCAAACCACGTCGCGCAACAATCCGCTGCGCGGAGGCAAATCGTCCACGTGGGAAGGCGG
>DASXWB010001098.1:0-10359 GCA_036503915.1 Lacipirellulaceae bacterium
GTTCACAATCTCGAAGAATTCGATGTCCTGGCGATCAGTCACTCCGGGAAAGTTCGCCGGGTTGTAGTGCACTTCGCTGATGCGCAAGTTGCCGACTTCGGTCGCGAAGCGCGCCTCATTGAGCGGCGACCATTGGCTGCCGCTCAAGGCCCGGGCCCGAATCGTGGCAGTTCCGGTAATCGTGATCGGAGTGCCGTTGTAAAGAATTGCCGACGGGCTAACCGCGCCGCCGGGCAATCGCGGATCGGAGCCGTCGAGCGTGTACCAGATCGCCCCGCTCGGCGCCGTCACGCTTACATTGAATCCGCTCGGCACCGTGCCGCCGTGCTGGCTGAACGACGGGGCGACCAGGCTTGGAAACAAACCGTCGTCGGCGAACCCTGACAGCGCTAGTGAATGACTTTGCGGAATCTGGAAGTCGTGAACGTTGGCGATCGAGTTGCGCCAGATGTCGACCGTCATTAACGGGATCGTCGTCGTCGGGGGAATGTTGACGACTTCGCCTTCGCGCGCGTCACCCCAGCGGGCCGACTCGCCGATGATGGCGGCTTCGATCTGGTCGGCGCGCCGCTGCCAGACTTCCTGCGACCGCTCGTTTGTCAGTGCGCCGTCGTTGAACAGGTGCTTCTGCACGCGATCGGCGAAGCGCAGCCGGAATTCGGAGCTGGAGCGCAGCAACTGAAAAAGCTCGCCGGGCGTATTCGCATTGGTCGCGTTCTCGGTGCGGTCGCGAAACCGCCCATCCATCACGATCTCCTGGTCCCACACAAAAAACTGAAAACCGGTGACCGGATCGACGCGATTGCGCGCTGCAAACCAGTTGTGTGACGGCCAATCTTCCGCGCCCGCGTACAAGTGCAGGATCATGTAGTCGATAAAATTTTCGACGTCGAGATAAACCGGCAAGCTGGGATTCACGGTGCCGTCGGCGTTGCGGCCCTGCAGCTGCTGATAAATCGCGTTCGGGTTTGGCGAGCCGGGCATCTGCCGCGTGAGTGCGAACATCGCATCGTATGTCGTTCGCTCGCCGCGAAACAGCTCGTTGAAATCGCGGATGATGTCCCAATCTTCTTCGTTGCCGCCCAGGTGTGAAGCGAGGAATGCGTCGTCCGGCCGCTCTGCCGGGTTGTACAGGCCCCAATACAGCCCGTTGATGTAGAGATGCACGTACGTGCTGTCGGCCGACAGGCTGCCCATCGCGCGCTGCATGTCGCGCATCCACACGTCGCGCGTGTAGGTCGAATCGAGCGGCGAGTAGCGGCCCGTGGCCGTGCGCGTGGCGAAGCTGTCGGTGAACGACGCCCGCATCACCACCGTGTTGATGTCGTCGAAATTGGAATTGTCGAACAGCGGAAAGTTCAGCCGCCCAGGGCCGTCGAAGCGGGGGTTGAAGAGCAGGCGGAAGGAGTGCTTCTTGAGCCGCACGTTGTCGCGGCTTGCTTCGCCATGCATTTGCACGCCGACATTGAATTGAAACTCGGCGCCCGACGCGGGATCGAAATACTCGATCGAGCCCGGCTTCTCCCAGGCGTCGCCTCGCCGCGTGGCGTCGGGATAAATTCCCGTGGACGGGTTCCACAAGTCGTCATGATCCATCACGATCGACATCGTGGGAATCGAAAGCAGGGCCTCGCGGATGCCGAAGTCGTCGTTCGCCGGGTTGTTGTCGTTCCATTGGGCGACGACGCGCGAATCCATCTTGTAGTCGGCCGTGGCGTTGGCTTGCCAGATCGTCGGGTAGACAAGCCCGTTCGGGTTGGCGAGCGGATCTTGCGTGAGCACGTCTTCCAGGAAGATGTACGTTTCGGTGGCAGCCGGCGAGTCGGCGAAGCCTTCCTTGACGGCGGCCGCGCGGAAAACCGTCGTCGAATCGATGATGATCGGCGCCGAGTAAAGGGCTGCGGCCGAGTTACCCGGGGCCGGAACGCTTCCATCGAACGTGTAATAAATCTGCGCGCCGGCCGTCGTGGTCGCCAGCTCGAGCGAAAACGGCGCGTTGTAGAACCCGTGCGACACGCTGGTGGTCACCGGCGAGGTGAAGTCGATAACGCCGGTGCCATTCGGCGCGCCAGGCGTCGGCGTTTCGAAATAGCGCAGCGCCTGGCTGCCGGCGGCGATGGCTCGCAGTTCCGGCGCGATCAGAAAATCGCCGTCGGCGGCCGCGCTGTTCAGGCCGTGGATGGCGAGCACATTGTTGCTTCCCTGGACGAGCAGGTGCTTGAACTGCGTTAGATCGATTGTTTCGGGAGCGAGCGCTTCGCTCGATGCCCGCTCGATTGTCGCGCTGGCATTGAACGCAGGCGGCACGCCGGCAGCGGTGGGCGCGTTTCGCCGGGCCACCTCCTGCCCGTTGAGATAGGCCACGAAGCCGGCGTCGTAGTTCATGTCCAGCAGCAACTGATCTACCGCGGGCAGATCGGCGACTGCGAACGGCACGCGAATGTAAGCCGAGCTGTTTTGCAGGTGCATGCCTGCTTTGACATCCGTGCCCACCAGCTCGCCGAAGCCCGAGCGCGTCAGCTCGATTGCATTAACAACAACGCTGCGGTCGGCTGTGGTTTGCACGCCGCGCAGCACGAGCGTGCCCTGGGGCGAGGAGACGAGGGTTGCCCGCATCGCATTGGCATCGTTCGAGGTGGGCGCGACTCCGCCGTCGAACGAATACGTGCTGGCAATCGTCACCGCTTGTCCGCTGCTAACCTCTGTCCAAGTGGACGTCCGGGTGCCGGAGGCAAAGGCATCGAGCGACCGCAGCAGCAGGTCATACGGCACATTGGGTGCGAGTCCTTCAATGAGGATCTCCATGCCGCTGCCGGCCGGGCCGGTTGTGTAGATGATGTCGTCATAGACCTGATCGAGCGTGAACGCTCCGCTATCCACGGGGTTCGCGCGGTCGCGATCGTCGAACGTCGCCGCGCCGAAAGCCGACAGCGTCACGACCATTCCGTCAAAAGTCGCGCCGTTGTTGTCGAGCGACATCGTCGCATAGCCGGCCTCGGTGTTCGCGGCGCCCGACTCGCCTTCCGTACGGTCGTTGAAATCCACGCGGAGCGCCGGCGAATTCGGCTGACTGACGGTGTCGCCGGTTTCCAGCTTCAGGGCATTCAGAAAGACGGCGAAATCACTCGTCGATTCGTCCTTGCGACCCTGCAGCAAAATCTGGCCCTGGGCATTTGCGGCCACCACGAAGCTAAAGCGGTACGTTTCGTTCGAGGCGGGCGGCGTGCCGCCTTCGACGCTGTAATCGTCGATGGCGATGCCGTTGGTGGTCCAGTCGGACGTGCGCTGTCCGGGGCTGCCGCTGTCGAACGACCACACCGTGAGCGTGTGGATCGCGCCCGGCTCGAGGCCGTCAATTCGCACGTCGAGTCCGCCGGTTCCGATGTCCCGTGAAAAGACAAAGTCCTGCAGCAACTGTCCGTCGGTGAATGCGCCCGAGTCGACGGGTGTGATGCGCCGCCGATCATCGTACGGAGCCGTCGATGCATTAACGAGCGTGACGCCCACGCCGCCAAATGACCGGCTCACCGAGCCAGTCTGAGTACTCCCGTCGCTTCCGCCTATGACAAACGAACTGAAACCCGGCTCGGTGTTGCCGGGCACTCCGCGATCGTCAAAGTCGACTTGCAATAGGGTCGCGGAAGGGGGCGGTTCCTCCAACGAACTGTAGCCGACGCCGAGCGGGCCGGTTTGCCACGATCCATCCGGGACGAACGACGACTGAGTCCACGTCGTGCCCAGGCTGCCGCCGCCAGGAATGAGCACTTTGCTGCTGGTGCCCAAGCCAAGCACGATTGTGCCCGTCGTATCGGTCGCGATGCCGTACGAAATGTCTTCGAATTGCTGCGGAAACTCCGGCGCGAACTGGCTGGCGATCGTATTGCCGTCCGGTGCAACGAGCGCCAAAAAATCGCCATCCGCATCGAGAGCGAAATTGGTATGCAGCTGGCTGCCGGCGATGCTGCGATCTTTCCCCGAAGCGAAGACGACAAGATACTGCCCGGCGCCCAGCGTGACCGACGGGAACTCCCACTTGTCCAAGAGCTCATCATCGTCGGTAAGATGCCAGCCGGCCAAATCCAGCGGCTGGTCGCCCGCGTTGTACAGCTCGATGAAGTCGGAATAGTCGCCGTCGGCATCTTGAATGACGCCGTCGTTGCTGGCGAAAATCTCGTTGATGACCGGCTGGGCGGCCATCATCGCGCGGGGCTCGAGCCGCTCGATCGCGAGCTTCTTCCGGCCACGGCGCGGGCGCGCAGTGTGCTCTGTTTTTCGCCGCCGCACCGCCATGCCTGAGACCTCTTCGCCGCCCGAACCCGGACCTTTACAATTTCTTCATTATTGGGGCTGGCGACAAGGTGTTCAAGTTTTCGGCCGCGCGTTTTGTCGCGTGGGTATGGATTAGCCAGTTTTTCGCAGGGCCAAACCATAGTGCCACGGCGGCAGGTCGATAATCTCTCCCGCTAGTTGCAATCCGGCCTCTCGAGCCCATTCCACAATCTGCTCCGGTTTTGGTCGGATACGAAGGCTCGGCCCGCGCGGCGTTTCCCCGTAGCGCCAGTGAATCACCAAGACTTCACCGCCGCCCTTCAGAGCCTCAGCCGAATGTCGCAGGAGCGCGACAGGGTTCTCGCAATGCAGGATGTTAAACAGCAGCGCCGCATCTGCCTTCAGGCCAAAACCGGCTTCCATTACGTCGCGCTTCTCACAGACTACCCGCAGGCGGGCGCACCGCTCGGCCGTGCGGGCGAGCATCGCTGGATCCACGTCGAACGTGTACACCGTGCCGCTGACCGCGCGGGCGATCGGGACTGTGAACGTGCCATAGCCGCAGCCGAATTCAGCCACGTCATGAAACCGGCTGATGCCCAGGCGCGCAAGAATCCGCGGGACATCGAACAGCGACTCCCAATAGGCTTCGTCCGGCATTCCACTGTCGCGGACTTTCATCGCTGTTCAAGTTAGCCTGCCCATGCGGCCGGGCGTCAAAGTCACTCCACCGGTGGCGATTCAGCGAGCGATTCTTGGATCGCCTTCTTGAGGTCGGCCGCGTTCGCCTCGCCGCTGCCGATGCGGAACAGCCGCACCTTGCCGTGCCGGTCAATCACCACGGCGTGCGGGATGCCGCTGACGAAGTAGTGCTCCTGCAGCTGCCGGTCGCTCACATACGCGATCGGGTGGCGCAGCTCGTGGTGCTTCACAAAAAGCTCCATCGCCGCGCGCTCGGCTTCGGGCGCCAGCTCCGGTTCGCGCTTCGGGCGGCCCGACGCTTCGTCCCATCCGTATTGGTAGTAGTTCGTGACGCCGATGATCGTGAGGCCCAGGTCGGCATACTCATCGTGCCACTCGTTCAAATGGGGAAACGTGGCAATGCACGGCCCGCACCACACGGCGAAGAAATCGAGCAGCACGACCTTCCCCTTGAGGGCGTCCGCCGTGAGCGGCTCGCCGTTCACCCAGCCATCGGCGTTTTCGGGATACAGTGCCGGCGATCCAATGAGGGCCAGCATCTTGCGCGCATTTTCGATCTGCTCGCGCAGCCGCGCGATCGACGGGCCGAACGAAACACGCAGGCCGGCGCCCGGTCGCTGCGCAGCGGCTTCCTCGCCTTGGTTCGCTTCTTCGCCCTCCTTGGCCTCTTCGCCTTCCTCCGTCTTATCGAAACTTTCAATCCGATCGAGCAGCGCACTGGCTTCGTCCGGGTTCGTGCGCGCCAAGTGCATGGCCCGGGTCATGTGCTCGATTGCGAATCGCTGCACGAGCGGCATCGATTCCGGCTGGGCCTGCGCCTTGGTGAACAAGAATTCCAAATGCTCCGATGAGGCACGGGTCGGGTTGCCGCCGTCGATGCTGCTTTCGAGCTGTACGCGACTCTTGAGCGCCGCGGCGACGCGCAAGATGGCGTCGACGTCGTTCGGGTTTTCCGCTAATGCGCTGTTGGCCGCCTCCACCTGTTTCTCCAAGAGCGCTTTTGCTTCGCCCGCGCGATTGGCCTTCGCCAGCTGGATTGCCCGCTGCGTTTCCAGCACGGCCTTGAGCTCGTCCTTCGATTCCGCAAAGCCTTCTACCTGCTTCGCGTACTCGTCAAGCACGGCAAACGCGCGGTCCGGCCCGCCGATTTGCGTCGCCAGGTCCGCCAGCATGCCGACTAACTGCGCAAAGTTCTCTTGCGACCCGCGGCCGTTTTGGGCCGCCTTCAGATGGAAATCGGTGAACGCCTTCATGTGCTCGAACGCCTGTTCGTTCCGGCCGGCGCGCCGCATATACATGGCAGCGGCGTAGTGCAGCATTTGAAGGTTCTCGGCCTCGGGATGCTTGGCGAGGGCGTCGTTGAGCTGGGCGCTGGCCTCGTCGAACTTTTGCTGAGCCAACAAGCCTTCAATCTCGTTGGAGAATTCTTCGGGGTCGAAAGCTTCCGGCTCCTCCGCGGCAGCGGCGGCCGCAGCATCTCCCTCTGTCTCCTGCGACGAGGCCGCGAGCGGCAACCATACCAACCACAACGCGGCAGCCAGAATGAAGGAAGCTTTCATGTTCGCAACTCCGGTTTGTGAGAGGAAAAGCGGCCGGCAACATTCCGCTCGCGGTGCGCAGCAATCGCCGCTAGATTTTAGCCCGGTCGACGATTGGCGTGAAGTAGCCGCCGCAAGTCCCGTCGCGGGCTGTCGCTATTCGTCTATAATGCCCGAGAGTATTTTCGCCTTTTGCGAGCGTCGAAATTCGGGTTGAGGAGCGTTGCGACGATGAAGCAAGTAATGCTTGTTGCCCTAGGCGGCTGCATAGGATCGCTGGCCCGTTACAAGTTGGGCGGCTGGGTGCTGCACCACCACGCGCAGGACTGGCGGTTTCCTCTCGGCACATTTCTGATCAATGTTTTGGGCTGCCTGGTGGCGGGGATTCTTGCGGGACTGGCGGAGAGATAACATTTGTTTTCAGCCGATACGCGTTTGCTTCTATTCACCGGCTTGCTGGGCGGCTTCACGACATTTTCCGCATTCGGAGTAGAGACGGTATTTCTCTTCCGGCGCGGAGAGATCTGGGTCGCGATTGGATATGTGCTTACCAGTGTGGCCTGTGGCATGGCGCTTCTTTGGATTGGAATGCTGTTGATTCCTCACGCCAAACTGGAATAGCGCCAGCCGCTTGTGAATTCACAACGGGCAATCGTGCATCGCCAGATCAGCTAGCGGTGCTTCCAGCCGGAAGTTGGGTAAGATGCCGCTTGTGCACCGAGCGCACTGGGCCGGCAAACTGATGCCAGTCGCTTCGCCCGATACTCATGGAAGAGTCGAACAATGAAGCGAATCATCGTGCCTGCTTGTTGTCACCTGCGATGCGAGCGCGGCGCCGGCTGGCGCGTTGCTGTCGCTGCGATTTTGGCGGCGGCACTTGTTGTTTCCTTGATCCAGGGCCAGCCGCCGATCGCCGACGCGTTCTTGCCGCCGCCGGCCGGTCGAACGGCGACGCCCGTTTCGCTAGCCGAGCTCGAGCAATTGGCGCTGGCGAATAACCCGACGCTCGTCACGGCGTCGGCCAATGTGCGCGCGGCACGGGGCCGGCAGATCCAAGGCGGCCTGCGGCCAAACCCTACGATCGGTTACATGGCCGAGGACATCGGCGAAGACGATTCGGCCGGGCAGCACAGCGGATTCGTGAGCCAGGAGTTCATCACCGGCGGCAAGCTGCGCTTGAACCGCGCCATCGGCGGCCGCGAGGTTGAGGAGCGTCAATTGCTGTTCGATGCGCAGCAGCTGCGCGTGCTGAACGACGTGCGGCTGCGATTCTACGACTCGCTCGCCGCCCAGCGGCGGGCCAACTTGAGCGAGGAAATTGCCGAGCTTAGTGAGCGATCGGCTGGCCAAAGTCACGAGCAGTTCACTGCCGGGCAGATCAGTGAAAACGACTTGCTGCAGGCCGAGATCGAGGCCCAGGAATCGCGTATCCTGGCGGATACCGCCAGCAGTCAACTGGCCGAAGCGCGGCGGCGCCTGGCGGCAGTCGTTGGCGTCGACGAACTCGACGTCTCGTCGCTGAGCGGCGATTTGGAAGTCGATATCCCGAGCTATTCGTGGGAAGAGAGCTATGCCCTGGTCCTGTCGCAGAACCCCAGGTTGGCGGCGGCGCAGGCGCGCGTGGCGCGGGCGCGGGTTGCGCTGGAGCGAGCGCGGCGCGAGAACGTGCCCAACGTCGAAGTGATGGCCAGCGTCGGCCACATGGATCAAACCGGCGATGATGTGGCCAGCGTTCAAATCGGAATTCCGCTGCCGGTTTGCAATCGCAATCAAGGCAACATTTTGACGGCCGAAGCCGAGCTGATCTCGGCCCAGAACGACAGCCGGCGAATCGAGTTGGAGCTGCAGGATCAGCTCGCGATGGCCTACCGGCGCTACGTAAACGCCCAGCAGCAGGTGAAACGGTATCGCGACGAAATCCGGCCGCGCGCACAGAAATCGTGGGACTTTGTCAGGCAGGGATTCAGTACAGGGCAGGTCGGCACACTCGACCTGCTCATCAGCCAGAGAACGTATGCCCGGGTAAATCTCATGTTCGTCGAAGCCTTGGCCGAGCTGCGCCGCGCGGTCACGCTAATCGAGGGCATGCTGCTGTCCGATAGCCTGCAGGAGGAGTAGTAGTGGTAGGGGTAGGGTGGGCACTGCCACCAATTTTCAGCGCTGGCGATCAAGTTGTGGCCGGTGCCCGCCTACGTGGCCGAATCCCAGATTGCGATAAATCGGCGGAAAGCCTGATATTTGGTCAGCGCCGGCCAATCGGTTATACTTGTGTTATGACGCGCGTCATCTCTGTTTACCTGACGGCAACGATCCTCGCTTGCCCGCTGTTCTGCGGATTTGCAGAGTGCGGCGCCCCGGCGGATGGATCTCAGCGCATCGGCTGCTGCAGTTGCTGCCACGGCTGTGCGCCGCAATCATCGGAGAATCATCCGACTGCGCCGGAACGGGATTCCTCGGATCCGGCCGGCTCATGCCAATGCATTTGCGGCGGCGCGGTCGTTGACGATGCTGGCTCGGTCGTCGCCCCATTGGACACGAGCTGGTGGTCGCCGGTGGCGATCATTTTGCCGCACAGTATCCGTGCTGATTCACTGGAGCTCGAGGGATTTTGTGCAGCGCCATGGCCCGACATTGGGATGAATCTGGGCCGCGAATTGTGCTGCCTCTATAGCAGGTTTCTTTGCTGATTCTCGCATTGCTGCCCTTTTGCGCTTTCGCCATGCGCGTTGGCGCCGCCGTGTCACAAAAATGCGAGCGGTGGATTTGAGCGGATCCGGCATATCGGCCGCGCTCGGAGAGATTCAGATGTTCTTTCGAATGCTTCCCTGGGAATACGCGATACGCAATTTGTTTCGTCGTCCGCTGCGCACGGCGCTCACGTTCGCGGGGCTGACCACGGTCATCCTGTTGGTGTTCGTGGTCGTGGGATTCATTCGGGGGTTGGAGCGGACGCTTGCCGTGACCGGCGATGCGCAGTCGGCGGTGATTTTTTCGCTCGGCATGGGCGAGAACCTCGAGTATTCGTCGATCTCGATGAGCGTCAGCGATCTGGTAGCAGCCAGCGTGGAGGGCATCGAAGAGCGGTACGGTCAGAAGTATGTGTCGCCCGAGTTGTATTTGGGCACGGAGATCACCGTTGGAGAACGCGAGGAGCCGGGATTGGGCCTGGTGCGCGGCCTCACGCCGGCCGCGCTTTTGGTGCGGCGTCAGGCCGAGTTGGAATCGGGCACGTGGCCGGCGGCGGGCGAAGTGCTCGTCGGCCGGCTGGCCGCAAGCAAGCTTGGCGTCGCCAAAGAGGAACTTTCCATCGGCAGTAAAGTCCAACTAGAAGGACGCGAGTGGCGCGTGAGCGGCATTTTTTCAGCGGCCGGCGCGGCGTTCGAATCCGAAGTCTGGTGCCGGCTCGACGAGCTGCAGCAGGCAATGAAGCGTCAAGACCTGAGCCTGGTGGCCGTGACGCTTGCTCCCGGAGCAGACTTCGCCAACCTGGAGCTGTTTTGCATGGAGCGACTTGATCTCGAGCTGCAAGCGATGCCGGAGGTCGAATATTACGCTTCGCTGCAGAAAGATTATGGTCCAGTGCGGATGCTGGCCTGGCTTGTAGTGCTGCTGGTCTCGGGCGCGGGCGTGTTCGCGGGACTGAATACGATGTACGGCTCGGTCGTGGGCCGCATTCGCGAGCTGGCCAGCTTGCAAACAATCGGGTTTGCGCGCCGCGCGATGCTTGTGAGCCTGGTGCAGGAAGGCGTCATGCTGGCGGCGGCCGCCAGTTTGCTGGCGGCGCTCGTGGCGCTGGTGTTCGTCAACGGCGCGGCCGTGCGATTCACGATGGGCGCGTTTTCGCTGCGGA
>DASXWB010001099.1:0-4485 GCA_036503915.1 Lacipirellulaceae bacterium
CAACACCGGCATACTTGTTCTCTGTTTATGGAAGGGCAGGGGAGTTCGCCGGTCCTATTCGCCACCTCAACCCAGTCGCACAGGAAGTGTGGGAGGAGTCGAACGATGTTGCAACGCGTCGATCACGAACTACAAAGCTTAATCGCCAAGGGCAAAGCCCAAGGCCATCTCACCTACGAAGAAGTGAGCGCGTATCTGCCCGATGAAATCGAGGGTACCGACCGCATTGATAACCTTCTCGCCGCGCTCGATGGGCTCGGAATCGACCTTGTTGACGGCCCCAACGCGCATCAACGGGCGCTCGCTGAGGAGGCGACAGCGCCGAGCGATACAGAGCGATCTCTTTTGCTTGCCGATGGGTTGCCGAGCGGCTCCAGCGATCCAATTCGCATGTACCTCTCGCAAATGTCGCACATCCCGCTCTTGACGCGCGATGAGGAAATTGGCCTGGCCAAGAAAATCGAGCTTACTCGCAAGCGTTTCCGCCGCAACATGCTGCGGTCGTTCTTCGCGCTCGAGGCCACGGTGAAAACGCTGGAGCGCGTGCATCAGGGCGAACTGCCGTTTGATCGCACAATTAAAGTTTCACTCACCGAGCGGCTTACGAAGGAGCAAGTGCAGGCCCGCATGCCGCATAATCTGCCGCTGTTGCGTCACTTGATGGAGGCTCAGCGTCGTGATTTTGCGGTGCTCACCAACCGCCTCGCAAGTGCCGAAGTGAAGAGTTTCGCCCGCCGCCGTTACATCCGGCGCCGCGAAAAGATGCTTTTGCTGGTGGAGGAGCTGAGCCTGCGCACGCGGCGCGTGCAGCCGCTCATCCGCCAGCTCGAAGAGATGTCGCAGCGGATGGACGAGCTTCGTCGCCAGCTGGCCGAGCTGCGGCGCACGAACGCGCCAGCCGAAAAAATCGCCTCAGTTCGCCATGAGCTGCGCGAACTCATGCAGCGCACGCTGGAAAGCCCGGCCAGCCTACGCCGCCGCAGCCAGCTGCTCCGCGGCCAGTTCCAGGAGTTCGAGGGCGTCAAGCGCGAGCTATCGAGCGGCAACTTGCGGCTCGTTGTGTCGATCGCCAAGAAGTATCGCAACCGCGGCCTGTCATTCCTGGACTTGATTCAGGAAGGTAACACGGGCCTCATGCGGGCGGTGGATAAGTACGAGTATCGCCGCGGCTTCAAGTTCTCCACCTACGCCACCTGGTGGATTCGCCAGGCGATCACGCGGGCCATTGCCGATCAGGCCCGGACCATCCGCATCCCGGTGCACATGATCGACGTCCTCATGCGGCTGCGCAACGCGGCGAAGAAGCTCGTGCAGGAAATGGGCCGCGAGCCCACGACCGAGGAAACAGCCATTGCCGCCGGCATCAGCCTGGAGGAAACCGAGCGCGTGCTGGATATCGGCCGCCATCCAGTGAGCCTCGACCGACCAATCGGCGAGGGCGAGGACGGCTGCTTCGGAGAGTTCGTGCAGGACACTGGCACCGAGGCGCCGCACAAGCTGGCCAACAACGGCCTATTGCGCGAGCGCATCGAGGAGCTGTTGAAGACGCTCACCTTCCGCGAGCGGGAAATCATTCGCCTTCGCTACGGACTGGCCGACGGATATTCTTACACGCTCGAAGAGGTGGGCCGGATCTTCAAAGTCACGCGCGAACGCGTGCGGCAGATCGAAGCCAAGGCCGTCGCCAAGCTGCAGAATCCGGTCCGCAGCAGGTATCTGGAGCCGTTCGTACCCAGCGCGCTGCCGGCGGCCGCGTAAAACCGCACAGTGGGACGGACAAACTTGTCCGTCGAAGCTGCGTGGTGAAGGACGGACAAGATTGTCCGTCCCACATTTGAATACGCTAAAAGTAGTCTATTTAGCCGCCGGTCACCGACCGGCGGTTTTTTTTGTGCCGCAAAACCAATACTGCTGGCCGCAGTTTCAGGCTATCATACAATTATCCATATCCATTGCATCGTGATGATGCTGTCATCTTCATCATATGAGCACCAGGGAGGTTGCCGATGAGCGTTACCGCTGCCGCGTTGCGGGAGTTGCATCGCATTCATCAACAGCTGGCAGAGCTCCGCGACCGACTGGAGCGTGGGCCGAAGCAAGTGCGGGCCCGCGAGGCCAATGTCGCTCAGCTGGAAACGAAGCTTGCCGAAGCCCGCGAGCGCGCCAAGCAGACGCAAATGGCGGTCGATCGCAAGCAACTCGACCTCAAGTCGGGCGAGCAAAAGGTGGTCGATCTCCGCGTCAAGCTGAACGCCTGCAATAGCAACCGCGAATACCAGGCGCTCTTGGAGCAAATCGCCGCCGCCGAAATGGCCGGCAGCGTTCTCTCCGATGAGATCCTCGAAGGGCTTGAAAAAATCGATCAGCTGGCGGGCCAGGTCAAGGAGGCCGAAAAGAATCTCGCCGCCGCGAAGCAGGAAATTGGAAAGGCCCGCCAGGCGACCGAGCAGTCGGCGGCGGGAATTCGCGCCGATCTCTCGCGGCTGGAAGGCGAGCTAGTTCAAGCGGAAAAGGCCTTGCCGGCCGATCTCAAAGCCGACTACCAGCGCGTCGTTCGCAGCAAAGGCGCCGACAGCCTGGCCGTCGTCGAGGAAGGGGTGTGCACGGGCTGCGGCCAGCAAATCACGCTCAACATGCAGAACGAACTAAAACTCTCGAAGCTGGTCTTCTGCAAAGCCTGCGGCCGGCTGCTGTACCTGCCCGGCGATTAAATGACCAGGCATTTTTGAACAGGAGGTAGCCGAGGGAGCAGAGACTTCGTGAATTCAGTTCTGGTGCATTTGCTATTCAGCTTGCTCCTGTTCTTTCCTTAGTATCCGGAGCCGAATCGCCCTTTACATTCACTTCGCAGAATCTGAAAATAAGTGATGCTTGAGGTCTCCACTGCGGAGACCCATTTTTTTTGTGCCGTGCATAAATCGTGGCTGAAGTCGTGAGACTTCCGCTGCATCCGAACGCCAGAGAGCGAATGCCATGTCTGAACGCGTTCCCATGACCCGGGCCGGATATAACAAACTCAAGGCCGAAATCGAAGAGCTGCAGAACGAGCGGATGCCGGAGATCGAAAAGCGGATCGCCGCCGCTCGGGCCGAAGGCGATCTCAGCGAAAATGCCGAGTATCACGGCGCTCGCGAGAGCCAGGGCATGCTGCAGGCAAAAATCAACATGCTGAAAGACAAGTTGGCCCGGGCCGCCATCATGGACACCGCGAAAACCCCGAAAGACCAGGTGTCGTTCGGCTGTACCGTGGTCGTGAAGGACCTCGACTTCGGCGACAAGGAAGAATTCACGCTCGTCGGCGCAGGCGAAGAAGACTATGACACCGGCCGGATCAACGTGGCAAGCCCGCTGGCCCAAGGGCTCGTCGGCAAAAAAATCGGCGATCGCGTCGAGGTTGCCGTTCCCGCGGGCACGAACCGTTTCGAAATCCTCGAGATTCGGTTCGAGGAAGAGTAACGGCCGCTTCAGCGAACGAGTTTCAGGACGCGGGAATTTCGAATTCCGAATCATCCACGCGAAACTTCGTGCGGAGATTGTCACGCCGCGTCGCTGTGATCTGAGGCTGTACCCTTGCCGTTCAGCGTCGGGCGTGGTCGGCTCTTCTTCCGCTTCTGCACCACGGGACGCCGCTTGCTTTGCCGCGAACTGGAGACCGCAGGCGCCGCCGTCTCCATAACTGCACGGCTCGGCACATTCGCATCTGCGACGAATTCGCGCCGCCGCAAATCGCCAATGTTCTGCACTGTGGCGCCCAAAGATGTCAGCCGATCCACAGCATCGACGCGCTCGGTAAGCACAACCACCTGGTGCCCCCGCCGGCAGAAGTCGTCGAGCACAGCGGTGAGTGCCGCCGTGGCGTTCGCGTCCAATCGCAAGAACGGTTCGTCGAGCACCAACGGCAGCCAAGTCCCGTGCTCCGCCGCCGCGGCGAGCAGCGCCAGGCACACGCTTAAGTAAACCTGGTCACGCTGTGCGGGCGCCAGTGATTCGACCGCAAGTGTGCGACCGTTTCGATCGACTGCGCGTGGCTGGCGATCATGGTCTTCCAAGATTAAACGAACAATCCCGCCATCGGTGAGCTGCGCCAGAATGTCCGACGCCTGGAGTACGTTCGCCGCCGAGATCGACAACTCGCCGTGCCGGCTCAGGCCGCTCGCCGCCTGCTCCAGTCGCCGCTGCACGTCCGCCAGCTCGCGCTGCACGTGCTCGATGGACCGGGCCGAAAGCAAAGCGGCTCGCTCGCGCTCGACGGCATCGCGCTGCGAGCGCAAATCGCGCAGAGTTCGAGCCTGGTCTCGAAGCTGATTGACCAGATCAAATCGCTCCTGCTCCAGTTCCTGCCGCCGCGATTCCAGCTGCTGTGCGTCCGCCGCACTGAACGTCGCGCAGGTGTGATCCGGGACCGCCGACGTCAGATCGGACGTTTCGCTGCTCGCAGGATTGGCAACGACGCTGGGACTAGCCAATGTCGAGCGCGATAGCGCC
>DASXWB010001100.1:0-8169 GCA_036503915.1 Lacipirellulaceae bacterium
GTCTACCAGGCGGCTCAGGCCGTCGAAACGCCGGCCGGTATGCTCAACTCGATTGGCCTGGATAACGACGGCATCGAGGCCTTCATCGTGCATCATTTGCCCTACCTGGCCACGCTGGGCGTGCCGATCCTCGTCAGCATCGCGGGCCAAAGTCACGACGAGTTTGTGCGAATGACCGCGCGGCTGGCCGGCCTTGCGGGCATCGCGGCGGTCGAGCTCAACGTTTCGTGCCCGAATGTTTCGGGCGGCGTCGATTTTGGAACGGACGCGGGAATGTGCGGGCGGCTGGTGGCCGATTGCCGCCGCGCCACCGATTCGCCCATCATCGCCAAGCTCACGCCAAACGTGACCAGCATCCCGCAAATGGCCCAAGCGGCGGCTGCCGGCGGCGCCGACGCGATTTCGCTCATCAATACCTGCCTCGGCATGGCGATCAATTGGCGACGGCGCCGGCCAATGCTCGGCAACGTGATGGGCGGGCTCAGCGGGCCGGCCATCAAGCCGATTGCCCTGCGGGCCGTCTACCAGGCGGCTCAGGCCGTCGAAACGCCGATCATCGGCATCGGCGGCATCGCCACGATCGAAGACGTCATGGAGTTTCTGGTGGCCGGCGCAACGGCGGTTCAACTCGGCACCGTGAACTTCTCCAATCCAAGGGCCTCGATGGAAGTGCTCGACGCGCTGCCGGCGGCCCTCGCCGAGGCTGGCGCGAAACGAGTGGCGGACGTCGTCGGCACGCTCGTAACCGACTCAAGTTTGGAAAAAAGACAAGGAGACAAGGCTTCGGCCGTGAGCTCAGCCGAACGGAGACAAGGAGCGATCGAGGCAAAGCGCGATTAATAACTCTCCTTGTCTCCCGCTCTCCTTGTCTCCGTGTCTTCGATGCCGCCGATTAACTTTTAGCTCTTAGCAATCACATGCGCGTCCTCAGCGGCATTCAACCGACCGGCCCCATTCATTGGGGCAACTACTTCGGCGCCATCCGGCAATACATAGCGCTGCAGGAGAATGAGCAGGCGTTTTACTTCATCGCCAATCTGCACGCGCTGACGACCGTTCGCGATCCCGAAAAACTACGGCAGTGGACGTTTGATGTCGCGCTCGACCTCGTCGCACTCGGCCTCGATCCCAACAAGGCCACGCTGTTCGTGCAGTCCGACGTTCCTGAAGTCAGCGAGCTATGCTGGTTGTTGCTCACTGGCACGCCCATGGGCCTCTTGGAACGCTGCGTTGCGTACAAGGATAAGGTCGCCAAAGGAATTTCGGCCGACGCCGGACTGTTCACTTACCCTGTGCTCCAGGCGGCCGACATCCTCGCCTACGACAGCGACACGGTACCCGTCGGCGCAGACCAGGTGCAACACATCGAAGTTTGCCGCGACCTGGCCGGCAGCTTCAATCACGAGTTCGGCGATGTGTTTGTGCTGCCGAAGGCCTACGTGCTGGAAACCACGGCCCGCGTGCCCGGCACCGACGGCGAAAAGATGTCAAAGAGTTACAACAACACGCTCGCCGTGTTTGAGGACGCGAAGGCGCAACGAAAGCAGATTATGCGAATCGTCACCGACTCGCGGCCGATGGAGCAGCCCAAAGAGCCGGCGGGCGATGTGCTTTACGACTTGTACTCGCTGGTAGCGACCGACGCCGAGCGCGAGGCCATGGCGGACCTGTACCGCCGCGGCGGCTTCGGCTACGGCGAGGTGAAGAAAGCGCTGGCAGACGCCGCCGAAAAATTCTTCGCCGAACCGCGCGCCCGCCGCGCCGAACTGGCGGCCGATCCAGACAGAATTCGCCAAATCCTCGGCGACGGCGCCGCAAAGGCCCGCACAAAAGCCGCCGATGTGTTGAAGCGGGCCCAAAACGCCTGTGGAGTTCGAGGAGTTTAGAAGTTATCGCGAGCTAAGAATGCAAGCACCCACAGCGGCGGAACTGCTGAATGAGCCGGTGGTGCACCAAGCTCTGGAGGCGGCGTGGAAAGATTTGCTTGCCGATGATCCGGTTCGGCGACATGAGGAGGGAGGTTGGATATACATCAACATCCCGACTGGAGAGATATTTGCGCGCCGGGCATCGGCTGGTACTCAGACTATTCTGGATCTAACTGTTCCGCCACCGGTTCCCGATGCCGTTGTGGTAGCCACATTCCACACGCATCCGAACCCAAGTGCGGAGGGCTGGGAGCCGGGCCCCAGTGCGGCAGATACGCAATCGGCCTGGCTGCTTGGCGTGCCGTGCTTGATCCGAGCGGATAACGGCGTTCATACAACGGGACCACCCTTGCGGCGCGGCGGATTAAGCGGTGGTCCGGGTTATCCGCCGTGATAAGATGGAAGGTAGGAATATGAGCATTAGCGTCGTCAATATTGCCGGAGATCGGGCCCTGGCGATTGCCCAGTCCGACGCCGCATGCGCGTATCGGGACCTGTCACCGTTCCGCATTCAACTCGTGCTGGAACAAGACGGCTGGCATGTGGACTACGAATTGAAGGATGTGCGGCTCAAAGGTGGCGGACCGCACTACATTATCGATGCCCATACGGGGGCGATAATGTCAAAGCGTTATGAACAATGATCGTAACAGCCGCGAAACGGGCCAAAAGCGAAAAGCGGCCCCAGTAAAGGATCGCCGTAACAATCGCTGAGGCGGACCAGCGCCGTATTGTTTGTGAGGGAAACCATGCAACTCGGCTTTGTCACTGCGATTCTCGATACGCTTCCGTTCGAAGAAGTTCTGGCCTATGCCGCCGCGGAGCAGTTTGAATGCGTCGAAGTGATGTGTTGGCCGGAGGGCGGGCCCGATCGGCGCTACGGCGGGGTGCGCCATATCGGCGTCGAAGATTTTTCGAAGGCTCAGGCGGAGGACATCCGCGCGCTGTGCGACAAGCACGGAGTGTCGATTTCCGGATTGGGTTACTACGCGAATCCGCTCTCGGCCAATGCCGAAGAAGCCGTTCATGCCCTGACGCACCTGCGCAAGGTGATCAATGCCGCGTCCATGTTAGGTGTGGAAATCGTCAACACCTTCGTCGGTGCGAACACGAAGTTGCCGCTTGACGACAATCTGCAGCGATTCTCCGACATCTGGCCCGACCTCGTGAAAACCGCCGAGGACCGCGGCGTAAAAATCGCCATCGAAAACTGCCCGATGCTGTTTCCCAACACCTGGCCGTTCGGAATGAACCTGGCGCGCACGCCGGCCATCTGGCGGCGCATGTTTGAAATCATACCGTCGCCCAACTTCGGCTTGAATTACGACCCGTCGCACTCGGTGATGCAGCTGATGGATCCCGTGAAACCGATCCTCGAATTCGGCCCGCGCATCTTCCACACGCATGCGAAAGACATGCGGGCTGATCAGGATTCGCTTGATGACGTGGGCGCGCTCGTGCCCCCCATGCAGCGGTGTTTGGCTAAGATTCCAGGCTTTGGCGATGTGCACTGGGGCCAGTGGGTCGGCGCACTCACCGACGTGAACTACAATGGAGCCGTGTGCATTGAGATCGAGGACGAGGCGTTCACCGACACGCTCGAGGGCCGCAAGCGGGCGCTGCGGATCAGCCGCAACGTGCTCCGGCCTCTTATCGCCTAGGGCGCGGGCGACACGGCGAGCGTTTTCGGCCAAATGTAGGGCGGCGCTCTCTTACGCGCCGCACGATTCATGGGCCCCAGCAGCAAGTGGCTGACCGCAATTGACCCGAGCGCGGGCGTCGACACCGCCGCGCGGGTCTCGCTTGGAGCACGGCTCACGGCCGTTGCTCACCATCTGCCGCTGGCTGCGTACCATGCCGAGCAGGATTCTGAGCATGTCCACCGGCTCCGTGTGAGCACGCGCCGTGCGGACGCGGCACTTAAGCTCTACCACGAATGGCTGCCGCCGAAGCGAGCCCGTTGGATTGAAAAGCGCCTCAAGAAAATTCGCCGCGCGGCGGGTGAAGCACGCGATCTCGACGTGCTGGCTCAGCGGCTCGCGCACGACTACGGCGAGCGAGCGGCGGCCGTCGCGCCACTCGTCGCTCAGGAGCGGGACAGCGTCCAAGCGGACATCGTGCGAATAGCCGAAAAATCGCGCCGCGACGACCGCCTTGTGCGCAAGACGGCCAGGCTGATTGAGTCGATTCGGCCGCCCGATGACATTCGGGCCGGCTCAGTTGCTCCAACCTTCCGCGATTGGGCCGCCCAGCAGCTTGACGTTGTTGCTGGGCAGTTTTTCGATGCGGTTCCTGACGGGACGTCGGACTTGGCAGCCCTGCACCAATTTCGAATTCGGGCCAAAGCACTTCGCTACGCGATGGAATTATTGGCTGGCGCCTTTGGCCCGGAGCTGCGCGACATGCATTACCCGGTGGTCGAAAAATTGCAAGAGCGACTCGGCCGTATCAACGATCACGTCGCAGCCCGCGATACTTTCCGCAAGTGGGCCGCGGATGAAAAGTGCTCCGCGCAAAAACGCCTCTTGTGCGAATTGGCGGAGGACGAACTGGCGCTTCTAGCCGATAAGCTTCGCGAATTCCGCGAATGGTGGACGCCCTCGATGGCCGAGCAGCTGTCGCACAAATTGGCTCATTCGGCTTGAGTTCGATGGCTTGCCGTGACTGGGCAACATGCGATAGCCCAGAGCCGGCACTGAGTCCGATTTAACGCGTCGTGACTTCCCCGCAGAGTTCCTTGCCGAAAGCGACCGGCAAATCAATCACGCGGGCCAGCCGCCGCAGATATTCGTCGCGCGAAATCTCGATGGCCCCCAGGCTGCCGGTGTGCGGCGTCCACTGCTGAATATCAAATAACTGGTAGCCCCGCGCGTCTAAATGCGCAACCAAATGCGCAAGGGCGACCTTTGAGGCATCACGAACGCGATAAAACATGCTCTCCGCGGCAAACAGCCCGCCGATTGCGATGCCGTATGTGCCGCCGACCAGTCGATTCTCTTGCCAAACCTCGACGCTATGCGCGTGGTCCGACGCGTGCATCCGGCAATAGGCCTCGATCATGGCCGGCGTGAGCCAGGTATTGCCTCTCCGCCCGGTCGCGGTGGCACAGCCGCGAATCACGCTGCCAAAATCGCGATCCGACGTCGCCGTAAACCGCCCACTGCGAAGTGTGCGGGCCAGGCGTCGCGAAATGTGGAATGCATTCAGCTCGAAGATTGCGCGCGGATCCGGCGACCACCACACGATCGGCTCGTTTTCCCACATTGGCCAGGGGAAAATGCCGTGACTATAGGCATCGAGCAGCCAATTGGGTGCGAGGCGGCCGCCCACGCAAAGCAGGCCTTCCGGCGTCGTGGCCGTCGGCGGTGGGAAAAAGCGCGGCGTCGACAAACCGATGTCCGCAGGCATCGGCTCGCGAATTACATCCGCGGGCACTAACAAATCGTCGACGCTATGCGGCTCGCGCGCCATGCCTGAGCATAGCGTGCGGCCGAGAGGTATTGCAGCCCCCGGCTCCGCCGGGGGTTCGACGCTGAATCGAATCGGGCGAAGTTGACAACGCCCGACAAAGCCGGGGGTTGTCTGGGTTACACATTTAGCAGCCGCAATTGATGAGCAATTACTTCACTTGGATCGATCCAAGCAACTTGTCAAACTCCATTTCGCTCAACTTGCCACGATCTTTCTGCGTATAAGTCACGCGGCAAGTGTACTGGGGCTTGACCCAAAAGGTTCGATCACTTTCGACGGATATGAGAGGCTTACTCGTTCTGATGCTTGAGAGCATTTGCAAGAGTTCCGATCGCTCACGGCTGGACATTTGCAGGTCCACCGTTCCAGCGTGCACGAGTCTGCCAAGGTGCGTGGTGCCGAGAACAAGCGCCGAAAGCCGTCCATCCTTATCCAGCTTGTAGCCGAGAATCACGCAGTCGGCTTTCTGACGCGGCTTTTCCGGAATTTCGGTGAGCCCATCCGCCGTGCCGGCAAAGTCGCCAATCGCGTCTTCCAGGCTGTCTGCTTCGTTAGCTGCCACTTGCTTAGCCCGGTCCATCACTGCGGCCATAAGCTCTTGCTTGACGGGCGCATCGAAGCCCCAATCCCAAAACCGCTCATACGGAATTCCGCCAATCACCAGGACGGCCATTGCGGCCGCGACGATGCCGTTTGCTGCAGTATTTGAGACCCACAATCGCTTCGGCAACTCGCGCACGGCGCGAATCCACAGTTTGAGCGGTTTGAGCAACAGATCCATTACGCCGAAGTCGGCGTCTTCCGCCGCGAGCACCATGAAATTGAAAATATGGCAGCTGATGAACACCAGCACCCCGCCGAACAACTGCGTGAGCGACCATATCGTGCGAATGCTGCTTCCAGCCGGCGTGACCAGGCGCGCGACAACGCTTTCGACGATAACGCCCAAAGCGGTGCCGATAATCACCCAGCTCCACTTCGGCATGAGATCGAGCCAGACGCGCAGATGCGATTTTTTCGGCGCTCTCGGCACCGCTGAATCGGTTTCGTCCTCGGTTTCGCAGTTGGGATCGACCTCGACAAACGTACCCAGGCTGGGGTACCAGCCGCATTTGCGGCAGATCGTCACGACGTCGGACTTGAGCGGCGCTTCGCACTTCTCGCAGCGCGGTCCAGTCCATTCACTGGCCTCCGCCGGCTGCGGATCCTTTTCCATGGTGGCCACGCCTGAATCGAAATTGTCGAACTCGGCCGAATCCTCCTGCGGCTGAACTGGATCGTACATTGTTCCGCTCACCGTGTCGCGTGAAGAAGTAAAAGGGGAGCCTGGGCGCGTCGCCTGGCCCGCAAAAAAGATTAGGTTGCACGGCGGCGTTTCCCAAGGCGACGGCGAAATGGTTCACGTTCGAACGTGGTTCGGTCACGACGGTTGGGCGGATTGCGCTTTCGATGCGGGCCAATCGCCTTTTTCGACCGACAGCTTTATAATCCAGAGTATCCCCCGCCACGAGCGGCTGATTCGATCCGCCTTTTTGCAGCAGGCCCGGTTAACGTATGGATGGAGCTGCCGAACGATTTGCGAGTTTTCCCGAACCGCAGCCGCAGAATGCGCCGGCTCAAGTCCCGTACGAGATGCAGCCGGCTCGTGTAGCGGCTCCGCGTGCCAGCTATGCTTCGAGTCGGCGTCATGGTGCTGGAGTCTTCTGGACGCTTCTCATCGCGCTCATCGTGGTGTTGGCCGGGCCGATTATGCTCGGCCGGTTCATTTACCATGTAACCTACAACGAATTGAAGGCTGGCTACGATGTGGCCACCAGCGGGTTGGAGTCGCTCAAACCGCGTCTTAATGATCTTGCACTCGCCTCGCGGCTTGTGGCCAAGCGCGTCGAGCCGAGCGTGGTCAGCATTGTGCGTCCCGGCGGTTTAGGATTTGAAGGCCAAGGTTCAGGCGTCATTGTTGACAAGGCCGGCTACATCGTCACGAACTATCATGTCGTGCAGGATGCACGCCGCATCCAGGTGCGACTGAGCGACCGCCGCAGCGCGATGGCTACGATCGTCGCCGACGATCCGATGATGGATATCGCCATCCTCAAGATCGACCTCCCGAACCTGATTCCGGCCGAGTGGGGCGACAGCGACAAGCTGCAGGTGGGCGATCTGGTGTGGGCGCTTGGCAGCCCGTACGGACTCGAGCGCAGCCTCACGTTCGGAATCGTGAGCAACAAGACACGTCGCAGCGGCAGCCACTTGAGCGACAGTCCCTATCAGGAATACTTGCAAACCGATGCCGCGGTGAACCCAGGCAATAGTGGCGGGCCGCTGGTGAACATCGACGGTCAGGTCGTGGGCATCAACGCCGCCATTTTCGGCCAAGCCTATCAAGGCATCAGTTTCGCAATTCCCAGCGCGCTGGTGCGCGAACGTTATGATGAACTCAAGACGAAAGGGCGCGTCGAGCGCGCCTGGCTGGGAGTCCGCCCGCTGGATGTGCCGGAGGATGTGCGCGCTCGGTTGGACCTTGAGTTGGGCGAAGGTGTCTATGTGGCCATTGTGGAGCGCGATGCGCCGGCGGGGCGCGTGGGCCTGCGGCCCGGCGACGTGATTCTTAAGTGGAACGACCACATCGCGACCGATCCCACGCTGCTGAGCCGCGAGATCGCCAGAACGCCAATCGGATCCACCGCCAAGATGACGGTTCTCCGAGCCACCGGTGCAGGTGCCGAGCAGCTTGACTTGGATGTGGAAGTGGAACGCCGCCGACCGGACC
>DASXWB010001101.1:0-10641 GCA_036503915.1 Lacipirellulaceae bacterium
ACCGCATCCGCGACCTTTTACAGCGCAACAACGCCGGCACGCTGACGGGCGACGACAAAGCCCTCCTGGAAAACTATCTGTTGGTCGGCCAATTGGTGGATCTCCTGCAAGCCAAGGCACGGGCCAGCTTGCACAACGGCACGTAGTCGCCATGAACGATGAGCTCCGCGGGCAGGTCCGACAGCGGGCACTCGATCGCTGCGAATACTGCCGACTGCTCCAAAGCGGCACGGTGCTCCCGCACGAGGTCGACCACATCCGCTCGCTCAAGCACCGCGGCCCCTCGACGCTGGAGAACCTTTGCTGGGCATGCGCGTGGTGCAATTCGTACAAAGGCACCGACATCGCCGCCCACGCGGCGCGGCTCCGACGACGTCGTTCGACTCTTTAATCCCCGCACCGACTCGTGGCCGGACCACTTCTTTTGGGAAGGCGCCATGCTGCGCGCCAAAACACCGTTGGCCGCCGCGACCATCGAACTGCTGCGGATCAATCGCCCCGAGCGTGTTGATCACCGCCAATTGCTGATGGAGCTGGGCCAATGGGAGTGACGACGGCAAACATGGCTGCCAGTTTCGGCTACCGCCAACCCGAGCGCCGGCTACTTCGGGGACGCCGGTGAACGACGAATGCCTGACGCCCATCAGCGAAATGCCCCGCGGATTGCAGCCGGCTGGCGCTGTTTCGACGTAACAAGTGATCTGTATATTTTCAGCGAGCGGTTTCTTGTAATTCGCTTCGGGCGTGCGTTATTCTGGCACTCGATGGTTGCCATGGTTCCGTTAAGTCAGAGCGGTGATTGACCGACGCTCAAACTTTTCAAGTTGCTTCAAACTTCGAAATAGGAGAACAAGCTATGCCGAGTGCCGATTACACGACCATTCAAATTGCGATTGAGGATGAGTCGACGACAACGCCATCCCAGGCGCTAGAAGGCACGTATAAGGACGATCCCGCCGGAAACCCGCGCAGGTTTCTCGCGTATGCACTCGGCGATGGCATCCTTGGGTCAGACACGGAGGAAGTGGTTTTAGGCTGGCAGTACGCCGGCCATCACACGGATTCAGACCCGAACAAAAACTGGCGATGCTTTAAGGTGGCCAGTTTTACGGGCCCGGTTGGCAGCAAGCTAACGAGCATCGCATTCTCGTCGCCGCTGACGCCGCCACTGCCGCTTACTCCAAAAGAAAGGGAGCGACAGAAATGTGTGTTGCAAGGGATTTCGGGGCAGATAATTCATCGGAAGGTGAAATACCACACGTAATTAAAACGCGAGGTGTTAGCGACTTGCCTTAATTTCAGAAGCTTTTTGCTCCGCAGAAAACCCCTCCCACGACTACGACTACTCAACTGGACGGGAAGCATGCGCAGCTGGAGCTGCAGGGCCCTTGCGGCAGGTCACGTTGCGCCGCGGCGGTTCCGTTTCTCGACGGGGCCGCCACTACCGACAGCAGCTTGGTCAGTTTCGTGCTGCCGCATTCGGGGCACGTCGGCTCCTGGCCGGAATTCACCAGAAGCTCGGATTCGCGGTCGCAATCCTGGCAAAGATATTCGTAGAGCGGCATCACGACACCTAAGCAATCTAAATCTGAGCGCGCCTAACAAATCGTACCGCCAAGAACGCCAAGAAAAGCAAATCAAACGTCTCTCTTGGCGATCTTGGCGTGCTTGGCGGTTTAAAACTCATATCGTTAAACGTTCGAAATCACCAACGGTCGCTTGGCCGGCGGATGATCTCGTTGATGATCATCGCTTGCCGCACGCCTTCGGGGTTGGCGAGCATGGCGGCGATTAGCGCGGCAGGCGTTTCGGTGGCGCGAACTGCAGCGGCCGCGTTCTCAGCGGCCGTCACGGCGCTCCCGGTGAGCGTGCCGACCGTGTGATCGAACTTCGCCTTGAGCTGCACGTCGAACTGATGATCGTCTTCGATGATGCGCTGGCCGAGGCGCGAAGTCTGCTCGGATATGGCCTTGGCATGCGCGGCGACGTTCTCGGCGACGTGTTCGGCCACCGTTTCACGGCGCGGCTGCGGCGGGCGGCGCGGCGGGCGGGGTTTGCGCGGCGCGGCGGGCTGCTGCTGCCTGGACGAGGCGGACGAGACGGCCGGCTCGAACGGCCGCAATGGCTCGGCCAGCGGCCGGCGCTCGGGCGACGTCGCAGCTTCATCATCCAGCAGGATCTCAATGTCCCTGTTGGCGGCAGCGCCGGCCGGACGCTGCTGGCCTCGCGGCTGGTCGCCCTGCCCGCGGCCTGCGCGCCGCAAGAACTCTTCCACCTGAGCGCGAAGCGGGTCCGCCTGCCCGCCTGCAGGCTGTCTCGGCGCGCCGGCTCCTGCCGCTGCTTGGGCCGGCGCAGGCTTGCCGGCCGCGGCTGCCCCGCCGCCACCTGCGCGCGGAGCTTCTTTTTTCGCTTCGAATACCTGCTTGAGCACCCACAGCAGCGTCATCAATAGCGCGATCGCGCTGCCAATGATTTCGCCGATGTCGGCCAGCAAAATTGGGGGACGCCCGGCAGCCATTCGTTACTTTCTCACCGGGACGCTCGCCGTGGCGATCGCGCCCCGCATATTAGTATCGGCCTGCACATTCTGAAGCTTGTAGTAGTCGAGGATGCCCAGGCGGCCGCTGCGAAACGCCTCGGCCATCGCCAGCGGCACCTCGGCCTCCGCCTCCACCAGCTTCGCCCGGTTCTCTTCGATCTTTGCCAGGTTTTCCTGCTCCTGGGAAACTGCCATGGCGCGGCGGCCCTCGGCCTGGGCACGAGCCACGCGCGTGTCGGCTTCCGCCTGGTCGGCCTGCAGCCGGGCGCCGATATTCGCCCCAACGTCGATGTCCGCGATGTCGATTGACACGATCTCGAACGCTGTCTGCGAGTCGAGCCGCCGGCCGAGCACGGCCTTCGAGATGCGGTCCGGGTTCTCGAGCACCACGGCATGAGTTTCGGCCGAGCCGATGGCGCTGACGATGCCCTCGCCAACGCGAGCGACAATCGTTTCCTCGGTCGCCCCGCCGATAAGCTGGTCCAGATTGGCCCGCACGGTGACGCGCGCTTTCACCTTGAGCTGGATGCCGTTCTTGGCGATGGCGTCGAGCGTGGGCCGCTTGCTGTTCTTCGGCGGGCAATCGATGACGCGCGGATAAACGCTCGTTTGCACAGCCTCGAGGATGTTGCGCCCGGCCAGGTCGATTGCGGTGGCCCGCTTGAAGCTCAGCTCGATAATCTTCGCCTTGCGGGCCGCGATCATCGAGCGGATCACCAGCGGCACATTCCCGCCGGCCAGGTAGTGCGCCTCGAGCGCCTTGGTGGTGATGCCTTCGCTGTCGTAGAGCCCGGCCTGCACGGCCATGATCTTGCTGCGCGTGATGACTGTCGGATTGACTTTCCGGAACGTCATTCGCACGAGGTCGAGGAAGCCGACGCCGGCGCCAGTTGTGACCGATTGAATCCAGAGGCGAAAATATCGGGCGAAGACGGCAAAGAAGGCCAGGCCGAGAATCAGCAAGACGACCAATAGCGCCAGCCACAACACATTGCCGCCGAAAAACTCGCCTTGCTGGGCGAGCAGGACGGGGCCATTCGGCATGGAGGCATTGAAGGCCGAAATATCGGTCATTTATTGTGTCCCTTGAACGAAGTGCACGCAGGAGCGGCGAGCCTGCACTTAAGGCGATAGCTAACAATCACTTGTAGTCGGTTGGGCGAGGTTTTTCAAGCACGGGGCCAGGCAGCAGGGAGCGGAGAGCGGAGAGCAGGGAGCAGGGAGCGGTGAGCGGGGAGCATGGAGCGGAGAGCGGGGAGCACTGACTTAGTAGTCCAAAAAAAGTGCTTAGCTTTGGGAAAGCGAAGTACGGAGGACAAAGTACGGAGTACAGAGTACGGAGGTACACAGTACGTGGTACAGAGTACGCCCCAGCTTCAATCCTGTTCTCTCTGCTCCTTGCTCCCTGCTCTCCGCTCCCTAGGCCAGCGGGTCTTCGAGCGAGTCGATGCCCAGTTCTTCGATGGGGCGTGAGAGTAGGTCGCCGGGATTCTGATGGCTGGGACGCTGGTCCTTGCCGGCCGGGCGCACGACCACGCGGTTGGCCCGCACTTCGGCGACGACGACGTAGGTGCCCGGTTCGATGGCCTGGCCTTGGGTGACGGCGTCGATCATCTGGCCGTCGATTTCAACCGCGCCGCTGGGAAGCATTTTGGTTCGGGCCACGCCGACTCGGCCCAACAGCGCGCGGCGCGGATCTTCGGGCAACACTTCCGCATCGGTCGGCAGCTCACCCAGGAACGCTTTTCCCATCGGCGTCCGCGGCCAGTATTTGAACGCAAGCGCCACAAGAGCCGGCACCGCGAACACGGTCGCAGCAGTAAAGATCAAACCAGTGGTTGTTCCGGTCGTGGGTCCCGGCTGAAAGGCGATAAAGATCGAGCCGATGAACGAGACAGCGGCCAGAATGCTGATGATGCCGCCCGAGGGAATAAACACCTCCATCACCACCAGCACGCAGCCGATCAGCATCAACAGAATCGCCCAGGCGATATCAGGAAGCGTATCCATGGTAAACACAGTATATCGACGAAGAAACAAACGGCCAGCGAGCAACTCTCGTGCCGCCTGCTGTTAACAATTATAGGTGCGCGATGCAAGTCACTGCCACGCTTTGGCGGGGCGGCCGGCCGCCCGACTGGACTGCGGTCGGCCAATTGAAAGAGCGCTCGAACGCGTCTGGGTTCACGGCTGGCCTGACAATGCTAAAGTCCAGCTCCAGAATCGTCACTCACGTGCTGGCGCGCTTCGCGCAGGTCCTCGAGTTTTTCGATTGCTAGCCGCCGGTATTCGTGGTCCTCTGGCAAGATGCGGCTAGCCATTTCCACCGCCTGGAGAAGGAGGGGCTCGGCTTCCTCGTGGCGGCCCAAAGTGTTCCGCACTCGTGCCAAGTTCGTTAAACACCGAACCAGAGCGAATCTCGCCGCGATCCAGCTTATCGTCGACTTGCAACTTTACTGACCACTTCGGCCCGAGTAGGCAATTTCACGCTAGACTTCTTCGTGATGCGTAAACTCGACGCGCTCGTACAATTCGGCCAGCGGCAGCTCGACATCGATGGCCTCGAGCGGAATCACTGCGCCGCTGCCTTCATACGCTTCCGCGGCGAAGCCGTTCTCGCCGCGGCGGTGGACGACGACGCGAGGACGGAGTGTCTCGATCACGAGGTAGGCTGACAACGTAGGAATCGTGAGATAAGCCTCGCGCTTCTCGCCCTCATCGACGCGGCGAGTCGCGTCGGAAACAACTTCAGCGATCACCACCGGCTGGTCTTGAAAAGACTCGTCGGCGGCGTTCGGCTCGCAGACGACCATCCCGTCTGGGTAGTAAAATCGGGTGTGAGTGGGGAATTGGATGCGGACCTTCGTATCTGAGTTGAATTGTTCGCATGGTTTGCCTTGAAGTCGCCGACCCATTGCCAAAAGCCAATTGGTCGCGATTCGGTTGTGGACATTCGTCGCCCCGGCCATCGCGTACATGTAGCCGCCGGAATATTCGTGCTTCGTATCGGACGTGAGCTCGCCGGCCAGATAGTCGGCGACGGAAACAAGCTCGATTTGTTTGGCGGCAGTCATAACATTCAACTTAGGTCCAGGCCGCTCGGAAATCAATCGCAGCCGGCCGAGCGCCGCCCACGCCCGTGTGGCGTGCAGCTCTGGCTGAATGCGGACGGCAGGGCCTTCACGCGCTGACCCCGCGCACCACCACGCGATTGCCGCGCGCTTTCACGACGACCACCTGCTGCCCGCGGTCGATTGGCAGGCCCTCGGCAATCACGTCAATCAATTGACCGTCGAAGTCGGCCTTGCCAGCCGGCATGAGATTGGTCGCGGCCGTGCCTTGCTGGCCGACCAGGTGCGTGAAATCGGCGAGCGCCTCGCGATAATCGAGGTCGACCAGCTCCTCTTCCGGCGGCGGATTGAGCAGCAGCGTGCGGAACATTGGCGCGTGCGGCAGGTAGCGGCGCAGCAAGAGCGCGGCGCCCACGACGCATACCGTCGCCGCCGCCACGATTGTGAGCGAATGCCGCAGCTCGTTCATCTGCGACTCGGTGCGCGGCAGCACGAATGTCTGGCTCGCCAGCACGAGCGACGCCAGGATCATCGCTCCGCCGCCCAGGCCGAAAACGCCGAAGCCCGGCAGTACGAACAGCTCCAGCAACAGGAAAAACACGCCGCCGAGAAACAATAGCACTTCCAGCCACTCGGCCGTGCCATGCAAGAAATTGCTCCAGAAGAACAGCATGAAGGCCAAGGCGGCTACGAACGCGCCGGCGCCCAGCCCCGGCGTGTGCAGCTCGATGTAGATTCCCACAAAGCCGACCACCAAGAGCAGCACGGCCAAACCGGGCGAGGAAAGTGCTTCCACCAGCTCCAGCGCCCAATTCGGCTCGGCCACGCGCGGGTCGGTTTCAAATCCGTACAGCTGCTTGAACTCGTCGAAGCTTTCGACGACGTGTGTGGCGACATCGAGCTCGAGCGCCTGCTTTGCCGCCAGGCGCAGCGGCTCGCCCGCCGGCTTGATGCGCGCTCCCGCGCGCCAGTCGCCGGGCTCGGGTTGGTCGCGCGCCTCCTCGCCCGTCATGTAGCGCACTTCGCCCGTCTTGGTGTTCTGATAGGTGGCAAGCTCCAAGTCCGGATCAACGGTTGCGGCCAGCAGCGACCAGCTATGATCGGTTTTCTCCGCGAGCGATGCACGGATCGACACGGCCGCCTCGTCGAGCTTTTGCCGGTCAAGTTCGACCGTGCCCTGGCCGCCGATGTGGGCCTCGGGCTGCAGGACGAGGTGGTCGCATGCAAGCGCCACCAGCGCCGCGCCGCCGCTGGCGTCCACCGGCACGTAGGCCACCGTTTGCACTTCGTTCGCATCGAGTGACGCGATCTGATCGGCAAGACTCAGGCAGTCCTCCAATTCGCCGCCGGCGCTGTCGATTCTGAGGCCGATCCAATTGACTTTGCGATCGCGCAACTCCGTGCCCAGGAGCGTGGACAGCTGGCGGACCGAGCGCGGCGTGATGGGGCCTTCGACTTTGAGCATCACGGGCCGCCACTCGCCCACGAGCGACTGATCTTCGATCACGGCTTCCGGCACAACCGCCAGCCCGCGGGCCAGCGCGTCGCGATTGCTCGCCAGCAGCTTGACGAAGCCAAACTCGCGTCCTTCGCGCCCGGAAAAGCTTCCCAGCGAGCCGGCCGGCACGAGGATTTCCGGCGGCGAGACGATCGTGCGATTCTGCTTCAGTGCCTCCAGCTCGTCGCGCAAGACGAACTCCGTGCTTTCTTCGGTTTCCACCTTGAGCACTTCCAGCTTGCGGTCGAGCATGCCCAGGGCAATTGCCTGCGGCACGGTCCGCTTGAAATCGGCAATCTGTTGATAGGCGCTCGTGACGCTGGGCTCAATCTGCCGGCCGTCTTTTTCATCGATTCCGGCCTCGCCAATCTCGGCCTCCGGGGCCATGACAATCTCTTCGCACGCCAGCGCCACGAGCACGCCGTGGCCCTTGATCGTGCGCGGGATGTACGCGACGGTCTTCACTGGTGCAAGCCGCTGGCTGGTCAGATGCCGGGCGACGGAGAGCGCTCGCTCGAAGTCGGTTCCCTCGCCGTAGCTGCCCTGCCGGCGCGCGGGTGAAAGTTCGAGAATTAATAAGGGACGCCGGCCTTGGCGATTGGGCAACTGGGTGAGTTGCTCCAGCGCGCGGTCAATCGAGCTTTTGATGTGGGCATCGGCGTTGCCGGTGAGCGGCAGGCGAATTCGGATCAGCCGGCCGTCGCCCAATTGGGCCGCGGGCGCTTCGACCCCTTCTTCGGCCGGGGCTGCCTCGGCGTCCTGGCCGCCGTCGGCGCCGTCGTTTGGCGGCTCGGCCGGCGCCTCACCGGCGGCCGGAAGCGCGGGCTGGCTTGCGTCTTCGTCTTGCTGCGCGGTAGCTGCCGCACCGCTTGCAAACCACAGAACCAGCGCGACTGTGAGAGTTCTAGCTAAAAATTCCAATCGACCAGCTGCGACAAAATTGCGAGTCATTTGCTCCAGCAATCCTTTGATCCGCCAAATCTACGCCGGGCAGCTCGCCGCACGAGGCGCCGAGCGTGGCCGGCCGATGCCTTTCCAGAGGACAGGCAAATTATAGAAACTTTTTCCAATTTGGGCAAAAACCACCCGACTTGCGTGTTTCCGCGATAGCCGGCCGTCGTTTTTGGCCGATCGTGGTGGACGCGATAATATATTTATGTACACTAATGCTAGCGTGGCCTAAGTACGCAATCTATTCGCTTTTCGCGAGCGGCTCTTGGCATGTCCCGATTCATTAAAGGCCGAGGCGCAGGAGTTCAGCCGGACAACCCGTACCTGCGAGTCCAGACGCACGCCGACATCGAGCAAATCGAGTCGGACGACGAATACTTAGACCAATTGGGCCGCCCGCCGACCGAATACATTGCCGACCAGTCGCGGTCGATCGTCACGGAGAACGACAGTCCGGACGTGGGCTTTCGATACAGCGTCAACCCGTATCGCGGCTGCTCCCACGGCTGCAGTTATTGTTATGCGCGGCCGACGCACGAATACTTTGGCCTCAGCGCGGGACTCGACTTCGAGACCAAGGTCTTGGTGAAGTACACGGCGGCGGAGCTGCTGCGCGAATTCCTCGCGCGGCCGAGCTGGCGGCCGGAGACAATCGCCTTCTCGGGTGTCACCGATTGCTACCAGCCGGCGGAGCGCAAGTTCGAGATCACGCGCGCGTGCATGGCAGTTGCGGCCGAGTGCCGGCAGCCGGTCGGCATCATCACCAAGAATGCCTTGGTCGTGCGCGATTTGGATCTGCTCACCGAGCTGGCCGCGTACAACGCCGTTCACGTGTCGCTGTCGATCACGTCGCTTGATCCGGAGCTTGCGCGGCGGATGGAGCCGCGCACCAGCGCGCCCGAAGCGCGCCTGCGCGCGATCCGCGAACTCTCGGCCGCGGGCATTCCCACCAGCGTCATGGTGGCTCCCGTCATCCCCGGCCTCAACGACGGCGAGATGCCGGCCATCCTGACCGCAGCGCGCGAGGCCGGCGCGGCCGGGGCCGGCTACGTGCTGTTGAAGCTGGCCACCACGGTGCGCGAAGTTTTTATGGATTGGCTCCAGCGCACGTATCCGGACCGGCGGCCGCGAATTGAAACGCTGATTCGCTCGGCGCGCGCCGGGCGGCTGAACGACTCGAAGTTCGGCCGGCGGCAGCGCGGCACGGGCCCCGTGGCCGACCTGATCGCCGACACGTTCGACCTGTGGACCACGAAGCTCGGCTATCCCGATGACGACACGCCGCTGAACTGCGAGGCCTTCCGCCCGCCACGGCCAAGCTCAGGGCAGTTGCAGCTGTTCTAGAGGCGGCCGCGACCAGCTCCCCCTCATTGCCGTGTCAGATTCAGCTCGGTTGTGGGTGTTACTTATGGTGCCGAGGGAAGAAAATAGGTGCATCACGACCTAACCCCAGCTCAAGAGAACCGCGTGTCGAGTTTTCCCGAAACCCGGTACAGCTTGATTGCACGCCTTGAGCGGACTGACGACGACGAGGCCTGGCGGGAGTTTCTCGCCGTTTATCGGCCGCTCGTGTATCGGATCGCGCGGCGGCGCGGGCTTCAGCACGCCGACGCCGAGGACCTCGCGCAGCACGTTTTCTCGGCAGTCGGCCGGGCGATCCGAAATTTTCAGCCGGACGCTGCGCGCGGGCGATTTCGTTCCTGGCTGGCGCGGATATCCCAAAATGCCACGATCAATGCGCTCACACGCCGCCCGCGCGATGCGGCAGCCGGCGGTACGACGGTCTTCGAACTACTCGAGAAGCATCTTGGAAAAACGGACTGCTCGCGCGACATCGTCCAGCTTGAGCTGCGGCGCAGTTTGTTCCGCCGGGCCGCGGAGCGCATTCGCGGTGAGTTTCGCGACACGACCTGGAAGGCGTTTTGGCTGACGACAGTGGAGGGACAGGAAATTGCGGCTGCAGCCTCCAAATTGGGAATTTCGGTTGGATCGGTGTATGCTGCGCGCAGCCGGATCATCTATCGCCTCAAACGAGAGATCGAAGCGCACCGGCACGAATTTCAAGTTAGCGAGTGTGACGATGTCGACGCACCATTTAGCCGATAATCCAGCGCGGATTGAGCAATTCCTTGAGGGGCGACTGACGGCCGACGACGTGCGGCAGATCGAGCTGCACCTGGACTCGTGCGCCGAGTGCCGGGGCCGACTGGAAACGGCCGCCGCCGACGAAAGCTATTGGAGTCTTGTGCCAACGTATCTCTCGGATGATGCGCTGGATAGCGACTTCGCGACCAGCATCGTCGCGATCACCGATAAGTCCTCGTGGTCCACGGACGACGACAAGCCGGAGTTGCTGCGAATCACCGATTACTTCGATCCCACGGACGACCCGCGGATGATGGGCCGCTTCGGCGGCTACGAGATCGCGGGCATCGTGGGCAGCGGCGGCATGGGCATCGTGCTCAAAGGATTTGAGACGGCGCTGGACCGTTATGTCGCTATCAAAGTTTTGGCCCCGCATCTGGCCACGAGCGGAGCCGCGCGCACCCGCTTTGCGCGAGAGGCGCGAGCCGCCGCTGCCG
>DASXWB010001102.1:0-4383 GCA_036503915.1 Lacipirellulaceae bacterium
CCCCACGCGTACCGAAAACGCTCCAATCGTTGGCGAGACAAGCATCCACACACTCGACGATCTCAAGCGCCGCCGGCCAACCGAGGTGGCCTTCCTACTGGCAAAACTAACGCTTGAAAAATACTTCCGTCAGGACGGCGAGCAGCGCCGCGACCGCCCTAACGAACACCGTTTTGACGGTGAAGTGAAATCCTGGCTCTTCCCTCAAGTCCTCAATATCGCTCGCAATTGGCTCGATGAATGCGTGACGCTCAAAGACAACACATTCCCGCAGCTCCTGTTGCTCGTCGAATTCGCTCACGACGCCGCCGATCGAATTTACGGCTCCATTGTAGCCGCCACGAACGGTAAGCCGGCGCTAAAGCCGATCTTGCGGGCATACGACACCGTCGGCTCCACGCGCTACGTCGATTTCGATACAACGCGTTCCGTATACGCCACGCGCGACGACAAGTGCCACATCTCGCACGTCGTTGCCGACACCGACTCCTGGGAACAGAAGATGGCCCAAGCGCTCGAAGACATGGACGAAGTGAATCGCTATGTAAAGAACCACAATCTCGGCTTCACGATCCCCTACACGATCAACGGCGAAGAAAGGCAATACACGCCCGACTTCCTCGCAGTTTTGGATCGGCTCTCTCCCCTCGGCGGGGAGGGCTGGGGAGGGGGGACTGAACTCAACCTCGTGCTCGAAGTCACTGGCGAAAAGAAAAAAGACAAAGCAGCAAAAGTAGCCACCGCGCGCAACCTTTGGATTCCCGCCGTCAACAATCACGGCGCCTTCGGCCGCTGGGCCTTCATCGAAATTGATGACCCATGGGACTCGGAGAACCTCATTCGCAGTCAGCTCACTACTATTGCAGAACCGTTGTCGGCAAATTCCTGACGCCCTGAAAGGGCACAGTACGATAGCCCAGGGCAAGGCGAAGCGAGGCCGCCGAGCCTCGCCGCCGCCCTGGGTAGACGGCATCCCAAAATGATTTCAGAGCCCTGAAAGGGCGACATAAATATTACGCTCTTGCAGAGCTAACCAATCATAAATCGATTCCCATCCCAGGGCTGCGCCTCGCAACGGCGAGGCTCCGCCCTGGGCTATCACATCTTGCCCTTTCAGGGCAATTTGCTCGGCTTAGAGCGCTGACTACATTATGGCCAAAAAGAAAACGCCACGTCGCAGCACCGCCCGCCGTGAATCGATCGCGGTCGAGTCGATCCGCCATAAGGATAAGCGGAAGAACATTCCTACTGAGGAGCTGCGCGACTTTGTGACGGAAGAGGAGACGCGCCGAAGACGCTACTCTATCCGCGCGATCCATCGCTCGATCCGCGGCTTGTTTGGAAGGGCAAAGATGAGCAAGACCGGCAGGATTTAGCTGTTCCGGTTGTGCCAATCTATATCCAGGAGAAAATCCATCCGCAGGCGATCATCGACGCCCTCCCGAGGATCCAAAAAGCGGGCGACCAGCAGCTCGACCTCTTCGCCGACTTCAACGGCCTCCCCGAAGAATTCGACCAGCGCATCGACTTCTACCAGCATGATGCCAACTGGTCGAACCGCATGATCCTCGGCGACTCGCTGCTCGTGATGACCTCGCTCGCCGAAAAGGAAGGCCTGCGCGGAAAGGTCCAAACGATCTACATCGACCCGCCCTACGGCATCCGCTTCGGCTCCAACTGGCAGGTCTCCACTCGCAAGCGCGATGTCAAGGACAACAAAGTTGAAGACGTGTCTCGCCAGCCGGAACAAGTTTTAGCGTTTCGCGATACATGGAAACTTGGAATTCACTCCTATTTGCCGTACCTTCGGGATCGACTTCTCGCTGCGCTAGAACTACTTACCGACACCGGCAGCGTTTTCGTTCAGATCGGTGACGAAAATGTTCATTTGGTTCGCAGCGTCCTTGACGAGGTATTCGGAAGCGAAAATGCAATCTCGATTATCTCGTGTGCTAAAACAACAACGACAACTGGCAAATTTTTACCTGGGACGAATGACTTTATTTTGTGGTATGCCAAGGACGCGGAGCACGCAAAATACCGACCAATTTTTCTTGTGAAACAAGCAGGCGGAGGAGGTGCTTCGAATTACACACGACTTGAATTATTCGACGGCTCACGGCGCGCTATGACGAGTCAGGAAAAGCTTTCGATTGACTTACTGCCCCAAGGATCACGTCCCTATCGGATTGATAATCTCACGTCACCGCGCGTACGAGAAGCACGAACCGGCTACTACCACATTGAATTCGAGGGCAACAAATATTTACCGCAAGCAGGAGAATGGAAAACCCACCGTGAAGGTATTGAGAAATTGAGACTGGCACGGAGATTGGCCGCAACCGGGGCAGGCCTTTATTACGTTCGATTCATCGACGATTTCCCGGCGTACCCCATCAACAATGCTTGGACCGATACCGTCGTTGCTGGATTTGCTACTGACAAATTTTATGTTGTTCAGACAAATCCCAAGATGGTCGAACGTTGCCTGCTCATGACCACCGACCCAGGGGATCTGGTTTTGGACCCGACCTGCGGCAGCGGAACCACTGCATACGTCGCCGAGCAGTGGGGCCGGCGGTGGATCACCTGCGACACCAGCCGCGTCGCCCTGGCGCTGGCCCGCACTCGCCTCATGGCCGCCAAGTTTCCTTACTACTACCTGGCCGACCACTTTCCGCAGATCGCGCCGACATCAACCGACGAGGACATCAAACAAACCGTTCGTTCTTCCGGCTCCCTCCCCTCGGCGGGGAGGGATGGGGAGGGGGGAGACATCCGCAAAGGCTTCATCTACAAGCGTGTCCCTCATGTCACGCTCAAATCCATCGCTAACAACCCCGACATCCTCGAAGGCATGTCGCGCAAGGAAATTGACGAAGCTATTGCCAAACATGCAGAAACGGAGACGCTCTTCGACCAGCCCTACGAAGACAAGCGCCGCGTGCGCGTGAGCGGCCCCTTTAGCGTCGAAAGCCTCAGCCCGCATCGCACGATCAGTGTCGAGGAAAAACGCGAGCTCGCCGAAGTCGGCCGGAACGGTTTCAAAATGCGCATCATTGACCCCGACGATTTCGCGCACACAATCATCGAAAACCTGCGCAAAGCCGGCGTCCAGAACACGATTAAGAACGAGCGCCTCAAGTTCGACGAACTAAAACCCTACGCCGGAGAAATGGATTCACGCCGAAGGTTGGTACACAGAGGCACCCCTCCCCAGCCCTCCCCGTCGAGGGGAGGGAGCCGGAAGTGGCGGAGAGGGAGTCCGCCGCCGCGCCGCCGTCTGTATCGGCCCTGAGCACGGCACCGTCGGCGCTCAGCTCGTGAAGGAAGCAGCCAAAGAAGCCGTCAAAGGCGTCGGATTCGATATCCTCATTGTCTGCGGCTTCGCATTCGACCCAAGCGTTAGTGAGGAAGCCAAACGTTACGGCAAACTTACCGTCCTGCCCACGCGCATGAATCCCGATCTCGCGATGGGCGATGAGCTACTCAAGAAAACCGGCGCCGGCAATCTGTTCATGGTCTTCGGCGAACCCGATATCGACGTAACGAAGCATAAGGACGGCCAGCTTACCGTCGAGATCAAAGGCCTGGACGTGTACGACCCAACTACCGGCGAAATCCGCTCCTCTTCGACCGACGACATTGCTTGCTGGTTCATCGACACCGAATATAACGGCGAAAGCTTCTTCGTCCGTCACGCATATTTCACTGGAGCCGACGAACCCTACGAAAAGCTCAAGCGCGCACTTCGCGCCGAAATCGACGAAGCGGCCTGGAGCAGTCTCTACAGCACTACAAGTCGCCCCTTCCCGCGCCCCGATAGTGGCAAGATCGCCGTCAAAGTCATCAACCACTACGGCGACGAAGTGATGAAAGTCTACGAGACATGAACGGCTAATGACTCACTTGCGCGTCACACCATCACCGAAGCCGGCCGTCGATTCCTGGACGCACTGAAAACCTAAATCCGCATTCCAAAGTCTTTTCTACGTGCCCTCCGCGCCTCCGCGGTGCCGGACATCTACGAGCCAAGAGCGGAGAGCTAAGAGCGAAGAGCCAGAGTCGGAGAGCTAAGAGCTAAGAGCAGAGCCATTCACGAAGCAATGGTATTGTCTCTGCTACCTCCGCGACCTCCTGTTCACACTTCCTGTTCGATCAAAGTCGGGCGAACAAGTGGCGCGCCTGTCGGCGCTCGTCGGCCAAACTGACTTGCCTCCACACACGAAGGCAGATCGATCGCCGAATGATTCACGATCAAATTCTTCAACAGGAGGAAGCAGAGGTAGCAGAGTTCATTTTTTTTTACCCCTTTGTGACCTCCGCGACCTCCTGTTCAATGAAATCCGCGCGCAGGTGAGAATTCCCGCCAGCCGAGAATGC
>DASXWB010001103.1:0-1848 GCA_036503915.1 Lacipirellulaceae bacterium
TGCGGCCTCCGTCATATTACCGCTGCCAGCCGGCGCAGAGCCGCGCGGTATTGCGCTCGATGAAGACGCTGGATTCTTATATTGGGCCGAAAATGGCACGAATCGCATCCGCCGAGCGGGGCTCAATGGCGCCGGACCTCAGGACATCATCACGACGGGCTTGGTCTTTCCCGCCGACATCGAAATCGATGCCGCAGCAGGTAAGCTCTATTGGGCCGACCGCGATGTGGATGTTATCCGCCGCGCAAATCTAGATGGTTCGAGTCCTGAAACGATCGTCAGCGTGCCCGCGTTTGGCAACAATGCTGCTCCGTACTTCCTGGAACTCGATCCGGCTCGTAACAAATTGTATTGGAGCGATTTCGATTCCGGCATCATTCACCGTGCGAACTTAGATGGCAGCGCCGCGGAAACATTTGTGTCGGGCCTGGACCGAGTGCGCGACATTGAGATTCTGGATGACATGATCTATTGGACGGACCGCGACGCGCGACTGGTGCAGCGGCAAAACCTCGATGGCACGATGCGTGAAACCTTGTACGGGCCCGCGGGACTCGTCCTGCCGCACGGCTTGGCCCTGGACGCCTCTTCTGGATTCCTTTACGTCGCGGACGCGGATGGCGGCCAGGTTTACCGAGGAGATTTGTCAGGCGCGACTGCGCTTGAAGCGATTGGCCCCGCGAGCTTGCAGAACCCATGGGACGTGGCGCTATTAGAGTTCGAGCCGGCTGAGGGCGATTTCAACGACGATGGCGCGATCGACGCGGCCGATTACGTCGTTTGGCGCAAAGGTCTGGGAACCAAATATACGTCAAACGACTACGACGTATGGCGCGCACATTTTGGTGAGACTGCCGGGATCGGATCCTTATTCCACGCAAGCGTGCCGGAGCCGGCGACCTCATTGCTACTGATTTTGGCGACTGCCATAAGTTGCTTGCTGCGGCGGCGGTATGCCATGAAGACTCACAATTTCACACTTCCTTAATGCATGCGCTCAAAGAAGAACGCCGCAACGACTGCCGTATTGATCGCCGCCATAGTCATCGCGACAAGCAAGGTCTTCAAACTAAATCGCCAGCGATCGGCGTCCCCTATGAGCTGCCGATCCGTAACCACCGCCATGCAAACTACGACGACAACAAGATCTGCGATCGCCACACACCAACGTCGGCATCCACATTTCGACGATCATCGGACTCAATTTTCGCCAAATGCTTCGCCAAAGGAACCCGGCGATTTCAGCAATGCGGCCAGTGCAAACGGGTCCGGCGGCTTGGTGAGATGATGGTTGAATCCCGCTTCTTGTGATCGCCGGCGGTCTTCCGCCTGACCGTACCCGGTAAGAGCCGTGATCACGAGGCTCTGAAACTCTGGTTGTGCCCGTAATTGTTTGGCCACCTCGTACCCGCTCATGCCAGGCATGCCGATATCCAAGAGCACGATTTGCGGCCGGAACGTGCGCGCCATCTCCAGTGCTTCGGGACCGCTAAACGCGGTCTGAACCTCGTGCCCCCAGAGCTTCAGAAGCTTCACCACACTGATGGCCGCATCCACATTATCGTCGACCACGAGGATACGGAGGCCAGCCTGTTTTGGCGTCGACGACGGGGTATACATGCCGGGCTTCGACGGCGAGCGCGTCTCGGAAGAGACCGGCAATCGAACGACGAACTCACTTCCTTGCGACGGGCCCGGGCTGCTGGCCTCGACGGTCCCGCCATGCAATTCGACGATGCGCTTCACCAGCGTCAGGCCGATTCCCAGCCCGCCGCGATTGCGCGCGAGCGACGTATCGGCCTGAACAAAGAGGTGAAAAATGCGGCTTGTCACGTCGGGCGTCATTCC
>DASXWB010001104.1:0-9218 GCA_036503915.1 Lacipirellulaceae bacterium
TACAGTCTGCGCTCGGTTTTAAGCTTTCGGCCAGCAGCCTCGCAGCGGTTGGAATGTATCAGGCCGGCCTCGCAGCAGGTGGGAAGGAACTTCAGCTGATGAGTCAAGTCGTGGTAGGGCACCGTACGAACGTCGAACGCCAGAATTGGACGGAAATTACTCCGCAGGCACTTTACGACAAGTGCCTTTCGCTCGCAAAGAATCTGTGGTGGAGCTGGCACCCCGAGGTCGTGAACCTGTTTCGCGACCTCGATCCCGTGAAGTGGCGCAAGGTCGACCATAACCCGATCATGCTGCTGGCGGAGATGACGCCCGAGCAGCTTGCCGAGCGGGCCGCCGAGATGGTGCTCTATACGCGCATCAACCAGGCCCACCGGCGACTCAAGGAATATCTTTCTAACACGCGCACCACCTGGGGAGCGCGCGAAACCGGCGTTCTCGGCTCCAAGCCGGTCGCCTATTTCTCCGCCGAGTTCGGCCTGCACGAGTCGGTCCCGATTTATTCGGGCGGCTTGGGCGTGCTGTCGGGCGACCATATCAAGAGCGCAAGCAGCCTGGCCGTGCCGCTCGTGGCCGTCGGCCTTTTCTACGATCAGGGTTATTTCAAGCAGCAGCTCGACGGCAGCGGCTATCAGCAGGAAGAGTATCAGGACACGCGCGTGGAAAATCTGCCGATGGAGCCGGCCATCGGCCTGGACGGTAAGCAGGTTACGGTGTCGCTGGAGACGCGTGACGGCGGCCTGATGGCCAAGGTCTGGCTCATGCACGTGGGCCGCGTGCCGCTGTATTTGCTCGATTGCGACACGGAAGGCAACAGCCCGCAGGACCGCGAGCTTACCTCCCGCCTGTACGGCGGCGATGTGCGCACGCGGATTCGCCAGGAACTTGTGCTGGGCGTCGGCGGCGTAAAGGCGCTCCGCGCGCTGGGCATTCAGCCGGGCGTCTATCACCTCAATGAAGGGCACAGCGCGTTCGTGCCGCTTGAGGTGATCCGACAGCGCATGGCCGACGATGGACTCACGTTCGACGAAGCCCTGCGCGAAGTCGCCCATCGCACGGTGTTCACAACGCATACGCCCGTGCCCGCCGGCCACGACCGTTTCGATGGCCGGCTCGTTGAGGAGCACCTCGGGCCGCTGCGCGATCGCCTCGGAATTTCGCAAGCCCAGCTAATGGGCCTTGGCCGCGTCGAGCCGCAAAACGAGCATGAGCCGTTCTGCATGACGGTCATCGGGCTCAAGCTTTCGCGGCGGGCCAATGCCGTCAGCTCGCTGCATGGACATGTTTCCCGGCGCATGTGGGCCCATCTCTGGCCGTGGCGCGTCGAAGAAGAAATCCCGATCGGCCACATCACCAATGGCGTGCACATTCCTTCGTGGCTGGCCTATCCCATGCACCTCTTGTACGACCGTGTGCTGCGCAGCGACTGGCAGGAGTGGATGGGAGACGCCAAAGTTTGGCAGAGCCTTTACAACGTCGACCCCGGCGAGCTCTGGGAAACGCACAGCGACCTCAAGAATCGGCTCTTGGATTTTGTGCGCCGGCGCGTCAGCCGGCAGGCCCGGCGCCGCAATGAGCCGGATGAAGCGATTCAAGCGGCCCGTTCGCTGCTTGATCCCAACGCGCTGACGATCGGCTTTGCGCGCCGCTTCGCCACCTACAAGCGGGCCGACCTGTTCTTCCGCGTGCTCGACGGTCTGGCCGGATTGGTGAACGACCCGCAACGGCCGATCCAGCTGATCTTTGCCGGCAAGGCCCACCCGGCCGACGAGCCTGGCAAGCAACTCATCCAGAAGATCGCCAACTTGCGGCACGATCCGCGGTTTGCCGGGCGGCTCGTGTTCCTCGAAGACTACGACATCAACGTCGGCCGGCACCTGGTGCAAGGCGTCGATGTCTGGCTTAACACGCCGCGGCGGCCCAAGGAAGCCTCGGGCACCAGCGGCATGAAAGCCGTGCTCAACGGCGGCCTCAACCTTTCGATCCTCGACGGTTGGTGGGCCGAAGCCTACAACGGCAAGAACGGCTTCGCGATCGGCGACGGCCGCCAACACGTCGATGATGAAATCACGGACAATCGCGATGCACAAAATCTGCTGCGCGTGCTCCGCGAGGAGGTCATCCCGCTGTATTACGAGCGCGACGCCGACGGCCTGCCTCAACAATGGATCAGCATGATGGTCGAATCCATCGCCACGCTTGCACCCCGCTTCAGCGCCCATCGAATGGTGATGGATTACGTCCGCAACTGCTACCTCGTCGCCGCTGGGGGCCTGAGCTCGGAAATGACCCGGCGCTAAGCCATAGAGCCCGGGTATCGGCCCATGACAATCTCCTCAGCAGCCCCACAGCTCAAATAACGAAATTACAGCCAGCAGCACAACCCACCGTTGGACATTTCCAACATCACAATCGTTTATATGGAGGTAATGCAGGACCGCAATAGTTCTCACAATATCGGGAATACTTTTCTCGCAGCCGTGGCGCGGCAAACATACAACCTGCCTAAAATGCGTCGGCTGCTGTCACTGCTGCGTCATTGCGGGGCCGAGTTGTTCCGCCTTACTTGTCCAGTCGGCAGGTCTGTCGTAACAATGTAGCACGACGCTCCGAGCCGTGAGTTCACGAGTCGCCAGACTCGTGCCACTCTGGGCTGTAACATTGATAGGAACACCCGTGAAAACCGCATTCGTGTTGTTGGCAATCCTCGTCTTCATGACATCCGTGCGCGGCGAGTTGCCTGCCTGGCCGCAGTTTCGAGGCCCCGGTGCGTCCGGCATCGCCGAAGACGAAAAGCCGCCTGTCGAAATCGGCCCCGACAAAAACGTGAAGTGGAAAGTTGCCGCGCCCGCCGGCCTGTCGTCGCCGATCATCGTCGGCGAGCGGCTCATCATCACCGCCTTCGACGGCGGCAAGCTCTACACAATCGCGTACAACCGCGCCGATGGCAGCGAAATCTGGCGTGCCGAGGCCCCCGCCGAAAAACTTGAACCTTACCATCCAACCGAAGGCAGCCCAGCTGCTTCCACCCCCGCCACCGACGGCGAGCGGATCGTTTCGTATTTCGGCTCGTGCGGCCTGTTCTGCTACGACCTCGCCGGCAACGAATTATGGAAATACGAAATGCCGCCGGCGGCGACACCGGGCGACTTCGGCACGGGTGTGTCGCCGGTCGTCGCCAAGGGAACGGTGATCCTTGTGCGCGATGAGATGAACGATCCGAAAATCATCGCCCTGGATCTGGCAAGCGGTAAGCCCAAGTGGGAAAAGAAACGCGAATCCAAGAGCGGCTATGCCACGCCGGCCGTGTGGCAGACGCCCGCAGGCACGCAAATCGCCGTGCCGGGTCTCGGCCGCATGATCGGCTACGACGTCGCGAGCGGCGATGAAAAATGGTACGTCGAAGGGATGCCATCGGCGGCCTGCGCATCGCCGGTGACGGCAAATGGCGAATTGTTTTTTGCCGGCTGGTCGCCGGGCGATCCTACGGAAGCCGGCAGTTTCAAAATGCCGACGTTCGACCAGCTCATCGCACAAACGGGCGACGACAACAAGGATGGCCTAGTCTCCAAAGAAGAGGCCTCGGATTCCTTCCTGAAGGACTTCTTCAGCAACCAGGATATCAACAAAGACGGCCAGATCACCCGTCAGGAGTGGGACGCCATCCTGCAATTCATGGCGGCCTCGCGAAATAGCGCATTCGCCTTGAAGCCCGGCGGCACGGGCAATGTTACGGAATCGCACGTCCGCTGGAAGAAGAAAAAGGGCTTGCCCTACGTGCCGACGGCAATTCTGTACCGCGGCCAATACGTGATGGTGAAAGACGGCGGCATCGTCACGGCCTACGATGCACAGACCGGCGACGAAGTTTATCAGCGGCGCGCCATCGCTTCAGGCAATTACTATGCATCCCCGGTCGCGGCTAACGGAAACATTTATTTCACGTCGCTCGCTGACGGCATTGTCACGGTGCTCAAGGGCGGTGCCGACAAACCAGAAACGCTCGCCGAGAACCCGCCGCTGGGAGAACGCGTCGCCGCCACGCCGGCCATCGCCGACGATACGCTCTACATCCGCACCGCCGGGCACCTGTACGCGTTTGCAGAAAACTGAATCAGCGTTCGTCTATTGATAAAAGCTGGCGCAGTTAATGATCGAGTGGGAGGCGTCTCCGACGCCGATGGGCCCATAGAAATTGCGAATTCGCATCGGCCTCTGAGAGGCCTCCCTCAGGCCAGTTGCTACGCAGCTTTCTGCCAAGCATGAAATCGATAACAATCAATACGTGCCACAAAGAAGCAAAATTACCTCACCGGACGATCCTGCGTTAGCTGCGCTTTGCGATCAGCTCCGCGCGATGTCCATCGAGCTTGATCGCGGCGCGGATTGGCCCGCCGAGCAGTTGCGCCTGTGCGGCGAGTACGGTGTGTACGAATGGTTTCTGGATTCCCCCTGGGGCGGCCAAGGCTGGAACGAAGAGCAAATCGTTCGCGGTTATCTGGCACTCAGCGCCGCCTGCCTTACGACAACGTTCATTATCACGCAGCGCACCGGCGCATGCCGGCGAATCGCCGGCTGCGACAACGACAGGCTGAAGCAGCGGCTACTGCCTGGCCTCGCGAGTGGCGAGCTGTTTGCCACCGTCGGCATCTCGCATCTCACAACGCGCCGACGGCATCTGGCCAAACCCGTGCTCACGGCCGTGGCGACGGGCAGCGGCTTTCGCCTCGATGGCATGTCGCCCTGGGTCACCGGCGGCGCGGCCGCGGATGCACTGGTCCTGGCGGCAACGCAAATTGAAAACGGCCAGCCCACCGATCGGCAGTTGTTGATCTGCGTGCCGCGCGGCCTGCGGGGTCTCAGCGTGCCCGATCCGCTCCCGCTCATCGGCGTATCGGCGAGCTCCACCGGGCCGGTTCACCTCGACGGCGTCGAAGTCTCGAGCGATTGGTTGATCGCAGGGCCGATGCCCAACGTCATGGCCAGCGGCATCGGCGCCAGCACCGGCGGTCACGAAACGTCGACGCTCGCAATCGGTCTCGCGCACGCGGCCATCGATTATCTCGCCAGCGAGGCCTCGCGACGCAGCGATCTGCAAGAACCGACCTCCGCTCTCCGCGCCGAACATTCACGGCTTCTTAACGATCTCGTCGGTGTGGCCCGCGGCGAATCCGCCTGCAGTAAGGAATCTCTGCGCCAACGCGCGAACAGCCTGGCCCTGCGGGCGAGCCAGGCCGCACTCGCCGCCGCGAAAGGCTCGGGCTATGTCGTGGGCCACCCGGCCGGCCGCTGGTGCCGCGAGGCCTTGTTCTTCCTGGTGTGGAGCTGCCCGCAGCCGGTCGCCGCCGCAAACTTGTGCGAATTAGCGGGAATCGACGATTGATTTTGCGAACCACTGGCATTTGCTAGCATGAGGCGTGGGGCGCCCCATGGGTCGCGAAGATTGCGATTGACAGTCGCAATCCGGCAGCGATAGATTGCTCGTTGCCCCGCATTTTCGCTCGCATCATTGGAACATCGATCAATACGGCGCGCGCGAACATGCCACGGTTGGACCGCTCTTTGACCGGGGGGCCGCGCAAGGTTTGGTGAGGGCAGGCGATTGCGATCGAGTTCGCAGAACCTTATATCGCCGAGGATGGCGCCCATGCAACGCGCTGGCCGAAAACACGTCTCGTCGTCGAAGCCCGACTCGTCCACGTTGGCAGGACCCAATGCACCGTATGGTGCAGCAACATGGCGCGAAACCGTGAGCGCAGTCTCTGCTGTCGACGAGCCGACGACCGAAGTGCTGCTTTCGCCGGCCGGCACTTTTGCCGATGCCGCGCCGATCCAGCCAAAAGATCGCCCGGAACGAAATCGGCAATTGGCCATTGCGATCCGCCAACGGATCGAGTCGCGCTTGCCAGGCCGCGTCCGCGAGCTATCGGTGCGCATCCTCGAGCGTACGGTAGTGCTCGAAGGCCAATGCGCCACGTACTACACGAAGCAGCTCGCCCAGCACGCGGCGCTGGGCATCCTTGAAGACGAGCAGCTCGAAAACGCTATCGAAGTTTGCGTGGCCCGATAATTTCGCACGCCCAGTTTCATCCTAATGCGCGACAGCCCCGGGTTTGCCGGGGGTTTGCGTTAGGCGCCCACGTTGTCATTGCGAGCAATTGGGCGTGAATTAACCCCCGGCAGAGCCGGGCGCCTGACGGCCGTCGCCATCCGTCACGCGTTTCACCAGTTCTTCAATCAATTCGCGGCCACTTACAAATTGCATTTCAATCTCGACTGCCCACAGCGGGCGGCCGGCGAGCTCATTCTGCCGCAGCTTCACCAAGTCCTTGTGCGTGCATACGACCAGTTCCGCATCGGATCGCGCTACGAACTTTTCCAGTTCTTTCTGATCCGCCGTCGTAAACGCATGGTGATCGGGAAACTCTCGCCACCCAACAATCTGCGCGCCAGTCGACGCAAGCGTGTGCCGAAAGCCGGCCGGGTTGCCGATACCGCAGAACGCCGCCACGCGCTTTCCGCTCAAAAGAGATAGCGGCCGCGAGTCAGCTGCTGCGGTGATCAACTTCGTCGGGGCGTGCGCCGCCTCGCACCAAGCTGCTTGCGGAGCCAGCTCATAAACACGCCGTCGAATCGCCTCGCGCTCGTGAGTTGCGATGGCGGTTGCCCGCGTGAGACATACGACATGTGCCCGTTGCAAAGCCGCGAGTGGCTCGCGCAGCGTGCCGCGCGGGAAGACATGCTCGTGACCAAACGGCTCGAGCGCATCCAATAGAACAATATCCAGGTCTCGCGCGAGTCGCCGATGCTGAAAGCCGTCGTCCAGCAGCACGAGCTGGCAGCCGAATTGGTCGATCGCACGCTGCGCACCGGCGACGCGGTCCGGATTCTGTACGTGAGGAACATCCGGCAGGGCCTGTTCAAGCTCCATCGCTTCGTCGTTGAGAGCGGGGAGCGGGGAGCGGGGAGCGGGGAGCACTGAGCCTGGGTTGTCTCTCGGACGATCCTGCCCTTTGCCCGCTGCCCAATTCTCTTCGCTCCTCGCTCCCTGCTCCTTGCTCCTCGCTCCATAACCACGGCTGACAATAGCAACACGAATGCCGCGTTCCGCCAGCCGACGTGCAAGCCACTTCACCATCGGCGTTTTGCCGGTTCCGCCAAGCGTCAGATTGCCGACGCTGATCACAGGCACGCTGACGCCGCGCACGGCGGCATGACCGCGGTCGTAGCGCCGGTTGCGCCAATCGATGGCCAACGAGTACGGCACTTCCGCCGCGCGCAGCAGGCCGCGCAGAAAACTCGGCGCGACGCCTTGTCGGCGCTCGCTGACGATGTCGCGAAATGTAGCGCCATCGAGCATGCAGGTTTCAATACGCTTGGGGTCCAATTGAGCGAACGCCCTGAAAGGGCGCGCTATGATAGCCCAGGGCGAAGCCCTGGGACTACGCCGATCCACGTGCGGCCAAGCTCTGAAGCGGCAGAATTCGGCAAAAAATCATAGGCGGTCCGAAACGCCGCGCCCACGCGGTATAATGGAATAATTCGCGAACCACACACTGCCGTCACGATCATGCCCGTCGAACAACTCACACCACGCCGTGCCCCTCGCCCGTCGAGCGAAGCGAAGCTCGTCAAGTACGACGAGTACATTGACACGCAGATCAAAAACACGCGGCGGGCCGTCAAGCTGGTTGACCTGGCCACCGCGCTTGTGCTGCTGACAACGGGCGTGCTGGCGTATCTGCTCGCGGCGGCCGTTGTCGAGCATTGGCTGCTGCCGGGCGGATTCTCCGTTGCCGTGCGGAGCGCGCTGTTTGGGATGCTGGTCGGCGGCGTCGGGTACTTTGCCTACCGGCGACTCTGGCCGCTCATGCGCCGGGCGATCAACCCCGTCTATGCGGCGCAGACGATTGAACAGAGCAGCCCAACACTTAAAAACAGCCTCATTAACCTGCTCCTCTTTCGCCAACACCGCGCGGAGATTTCCGACGCCGTTTATAAGACGCTCGAAGAGCAGGCCGCCCAGCGGCTCACGCGCGTGCCGGTGGATGCGGCCGTCGATCGATCGGTGCTGATCCGCGTCGGCTATGGTTTGCTCGCCGTAGTTGCCATAGCGGCGCTCTACAAACTCTTTTCGCCGAAGGACCCGTTCGTTGCCGCCGAGCGCGTGCTCATGCCGTGGCGCGATATCGTCCCGGCCAGCCGGGTGACGATCCGCGATATCAAGCCCGGACCCCTTACGGTATCGCGCGGAGAATCGCTCACTGTTTCCGCCGAAGTCCGCGGCATCAGCGAAAGCGATCCCGTTCTACTGCGCTACACTACGAACGATGGCCAGGCTGTCAACAAGCCGCTTGAGATGAAGCTCGCGCGCGACGGCCTGCGATTCGAAGGCCGACTTCCCGATGAAGCATCCGGAGGCAACAAGCTCGGTTTGACGCAAAGTTTTCTGTATCACATTGAAGCCGGCGATGCTCGCTCGCTCGACTTCGAGGTCACCGTCGTGCCGGCGCCGTCGATCCTTGTCGAGCGCATCGAGTATGACTTCCCGGATTACACCGGCTACGTTGATCGAAGCGTTGACGACCAGGGCGACATCCGCGCGATCGAGGGCACGCGCGTCACAGTCCATGCGCGGGCAAATGGACCGATCAAAGAAGCACAAGTCGACTTCGATGCCGACGGCCGGCGCGACCTCACCATGACGGCAAACGGCGCCGACGCGCGGGCTTCGTTCCGTCTCGAGCTGCGCGAAGACCGGCAAACTCCAAAGCACGCCAGCTACGTGCTCCGGTTCAACAACATCGACGGCCGGCCAAATCGCGATCCAGTCAAACATCCGATTGTTGTCGACCCGGACCTGGTGCCGGAGACATCGATCGTTTTGCCGCAGAAGAAATCTCTCGACGTGCGCCTGAACGACACCCTCACGATCGAAGCCGAGGCCATCGATCCCGACTTCGCGCTGGCGGAAGTGCGGCTGCGCGGCGAAGTGGGCGGCCGCAGTGTGATCGACGAGCCGCTGCTCGCGCGGGCTCACGCTGGCCGATTCACGGGCCGCTATCAACTAAAGCCCAGCGCGAAAGGCTTGAAAGCGGGCGACGTTGTGCAGTATTGGGTCACGGCCGCCGACAACCGCGCTCCCGCGGCCAATGTCGCCGAATCGGAGCGCAAGCTGATCCGCATCGTCTCACCCGACGCCGGGCAGCCGCCGCCGG
>DASXWB010001105.1:0-4348 GCA_036503915.1 Lacipirellulaceae bacterium
AACACCAGAAACTGCGCGTTCTCGTGCGGCGTGTCGCCCGGGTCCAAGAGGTTGCCTTGGGACGCGCTGCCGAGCGACCAGTTCACATGCTTGCCAGAGCCGTTGATGCCGGCGAACGGCTTCTCATGCGTGAGGCAGGCCATTCCGTACTTCTCGGCCACGCGCTTGAGCGTGATCATCATCAGCTGCTGATGATCGTTCGCCAGGTTGGCCGACTCGAACACGGGCGCGATTTCGTACTGGGCCGGGGCCACCTCGTTGTGGCGCGTCTTCACCGGAATGCCGAGCTTGAACAACTCGCGCTCGGTTTCAAGCATGAACGCCAAAACGCGCTCGGGAATCGCCCCGAAGTAATGGTCCTCAAATTCCTGGCCCTTCGGCGGCTTGGCGCCGAACAGCGTGCGGCCAGCGGTCAGCAGATCGGGCCGCGCGAAATAGAAGTGCCGGTCAACCAGGAAATACTCTTGTTCCGGCCCGGCCGTCGAAGACACGAACGCCCCGTCGGTTTTGCCAAAAAGCTTCAGCACGCGCTGCGCTTGCGCATTGAGCGCCTGCATCGAGCGCAAGAGCGGCGTTTTCTTGTCCAGCGCTTCGCCCGTCCAGGAAACGAATGCGGTGGGGATGCAGAGTGTCGTACCGTTGGGATTCTCCAGGATGTAAGCCGGGCTCGTGACGTCCCAGATCGTGTAGCCGCGAGCTTCGAACGTGGCGCGGATGCCGCCCGTTGGAAAGCTGGAGCCGTCCGGCTCGCCCTGGATGAGCTGTTTGCCGCTGAACTCGGCAATTGCGCCGCCGTCGCCGTCGGGAGCGAGAAAACTGTCGTGCTTTTCGGCCGTGAGGCCGGTTAGCGGAAAGAACACGTGCGCGTAGTGCGTCGCGCCTTTCTCGATTGCCCAATCCTTCATCGCGGCGGCCACGACGTCGGCCGTCGCCGGATCGAGCTTCTCGCGGGCTTCAATCGTCTTACACAGTGATGCGTAGATCGGCTTCGGCAAGCGGGCCTTCATGACCGACTTGCTGAAGACGTTGGCCCCGAACACTTCCTGCGCAGGCGTGTCGGCGAAGTTTAGAGGCGGAGAGAGTGGCTTGTAGCCAGTGACGGCCGCAATGGCTGCCATCCGCGCCGAACTGCCATTGAAATTGCTAACCCCTTTTGCCGCCGCCGCGCCGCCCAGCGCGCCGGCCTTGGTTCCGCCCGAACGTATAGATGTGCTCACAACCGTTCCTATCCTCGCAGCGCTTCCTGCGCGCGAGCTACGAGTTGAATAAACAGCCCTGTCGTCTTAGAAGGGAAGACGACCCGTGCGCAGTGCCACAGTAGCCCGAAGCGCAAGCGAGGGACGAATCCCTCGCTTGCGCTTCGGGCTAGTATGCACCCGTAATCCCGCTCGGAAGGCAAGTGTCGTGCCAGCACCGTGGGCACGGCCGGTAGACGGCGTTTTTCCAGGCGTTTTTCGACGAAACGGCCAACGGGACGGTGGCGCGAAAACCGCAGCAAGCTCAAATCGCGGGCATTCGCTGCCGAGAAAGCGGGCGGTAGACTCCCTACCCCCGCCACGACTGTAGCGTTCTCGGCGTTCAGAGCGCGAGAGGTGTTTCCACTTGCATACTGCTCGGTGCCGTCACGTTTCCATCCACGGCCGTTTCGAAGCCAAACCTCTCGTCAACCACGTACAGCGGCCGGCGCTTCATCTCGCGATAGATGCGGCCCACGTATTCGCCCACAATACCAAGGCATCCAAGCGTCATTCCGGCCAGGAAGAAAATGCTGATGAACAATAGCGTCCAGCCGGGCGCCCAATTTTGAGTGAACATCCCCAAGAACAACGCATAAAAGATTCCCACGATGGCGATCGTCGCGGTGATAAAACCGACCAGCATGGAAATTCGCAGCGGAACGATCGAGAATGAAACCAGCCCGTCCATCGCGAACACCAGCATCTTACGCAGCGGATACTTGCTCTCGCCGGCCGCGCGCTCTGCCCGCGCATAGGCCAGCGGGCACTGCTTGAAGCCCACCCAGCTCACCATACCACGAACGAAGCGGTCGCGCTCGGGCATCTTCTTGAGCACCTCGACGACGCGGCGGTCCATCAGCCGGAAGTCGCCCGCGTCGAGCGGAATTGGAACGTCGGAAATTCGGTTGATCAGTCGATAAAACGCTTGAGCCGTCAGTAATTTGAATTGCGATTCACCGCTGCGCGACTCCCGCACGCCGTACACGACGTGGTTTCCCTCTTTCCACAGCTGGACCATCTTTGGAATCAGCTCGGGCGGATCCTGCAGATCGGCGTCGATGAGTATAACCGCGTCGCCGTCAGCGCAATCAATACCGGCCGTCACGGCAAGCTGATGCCCGAAGTTCCGCGAAAACGAAATCACGCGCACGCGCTCGTCGGTTTCAACAAGGCCGCGAAGGATCGTTAGAGTGCGGTCGCGGCTGCCGTCGTTGACGTAAATGATCTCAAACGGAAGACTCGCCTTCTCCAGAACGCCGACCAGCCGCGTGTGGGTCTGCCGAATGACGGCCTCTTCGTTGTAGCAGGGAACAACGATGGAAATGAACTGTTCCTGCTCTGAGCTTGTCGACAGCTTATTCATCTGCATCCTGAAATCGCGCCCGATTTAATGCCGGTTGTAGGACAGAGCCGCGGCCCGATACAGAATCATCGGCATGTAAAGCCGAAAGGTAATTTCGTCCCAAACTATTAATTCTAGGTTCACTGGAATTACGGTCAATAATTGGTCCTCTCTCTCCGACCGTGATGTCACCCGGATTCAATTTTTATCACACGTCGCAGGCGTTCCAACCGACATAGTCCCTACGAGAGAAACGGTGCCGTCAATCAAGCCAATCCTGATCGGCCAAGCGCGCCGGCACGTACTCTTCCGTTACGTAGCTGATATCCTTGGAAATAAGCGCTTCGACTTCCAGCTTGAAGTCGTTTTTAAGCATCTTTTCAATCTCGCGCTGCCACTCGCGCTTCTTTGCGAACCAGGGATAGCCGGCAATTTGTTTGGCGCGCTTGCGATCATTTTCGTTCAGCGCGATCTTGACCCCGTCCGAGAGCTGGCAGCGTTCGAAGTCCTTGCTGCGCAGCCCCAGGTAACGAACGTCGGGAATTGCCATCCGTTGCGATTCAAACGCCAGGTTAATTGAACCCTGTTTCAAAACGCTGTAGATATAGTATCCCCAAGGGTCGTTATCTAAGATGCAGTAGACGGGTAGCTTTAATTCGTTATGCAAACGGAACAGCATTCTGCGCACGCCACGCGGGGGCTGTCCTGCGCCGTGCGTCAGAATGCAATTGTGCTTGCGCCAGAACTTGTCTTCATTGAAGCGCTGCCAGACAGTCCCTTTTTCCACATGCAGGATAAACTTGGCGTCACATTTCTTGGCGTCGAACTTAATCACTTCCGGCTCGACGATCGACGGGATGGCATAGCCTCCGGAACCCATGCGCGAGCAATCGATTTCGTCGCCGCTGTCGTTGAGTATGATGTTGCCGACCATCTCTCCGCGTTTGTCGGCGTAAAGATGCAGCTCTTCGCGAAGACTGGCCAAGAGCACCTCGATGTCTTCCACGATCGTGTCGGATTCGCTTTGGTCGTCGAACGTGTTCTCGTTTGTACCTGCGATCTTGTGCTTGAGCATGTAGTACATGCCACGAATGCTTATCGTCTTGCCTTGTTCAAGTAATTTCTTGCAGCCGCTTGCCACGAGCATCGTGCGCATGTACGCCTTGGCCTGAGCCAGGTCGAATAGCTGGCGGCGATTGGTCGAGTTGCCCATCTCGATGATCCGCTTGCGTGGGCTATAATGCACATTTGCCAGCGTGCGGGAGGGGATATCGACGTGCGGATCGCGGCGCTTCTCGGCAGCGGTCACCACGTTGTCGGCCAGCTCGACGATGCTCCCCATCGTCTTCTTGTCGCGCGGCGAAAGCTTCGCCGCCAGCGCTTTCGCTTCTCCAGCAGCGCCGCGCCTGCGGCGGATTTTTGATTTGGCCATGAGACTCGAATTCAGGGATGGTTATCTTTTGGTGCGGCGCACTCTCGCGCGAATAATGTGCACGAAACGTCTGCGGTGATCGATCTTGTACTCAACGGAAAGCGGCTCAACGATTAGCAGTCGCTTCTCGCCTTCTCGGGACTCGCCGACGAATTCGGGTTCATTACAGAGAAAGAATTCAACTTCTGCCATTGAATCAAGAATTGCCATCAGCATTGCGGAGTCGGCCTTCGCACATTCGTCAAGCAGTTTTCGGCTTACCGATTTCCGCCAGCGGATGTGACACATCTACAGCCCCCGCATTTTCTTGATTTGATCGATCAACTCCTGCGTAGT
>DASXWB010001106.1:0-4339 GCA_036503915.1 Lacipirellulaceae bacterium
CTCTTCGGCGTGGGCACGGACGACAGCCACAATTACCATAAACCGGGGGGCGCTCGCCCCGGCCGCGGCTGGACCTGGGTCCGCGCAGCGAAGCTGGAACCAGAAACGCTCATCGCCGCCATGAAAGCCGGCGACATGTATGCCTCCAGCGGCGTCACGCTTCGCGAGGTTCGCTACGACGCCGCCAAGAAAACTCTGCGAATCGAAATCGAGCCGCAAGCCGGCGTGAAATACACGACGCAATTCATCGGCACAAAAATCGGCTACGACGGCGCCTCCGAACCGCGCACGGATAAGGACGGCAAGCCGATCCGCACCACGCGCAAGTATTCGTCCGATGTCGGCCAGGTGTTTGCCACCGTCGAAAGGGTGACGCCGAGCTACCAGCTCACGGGTCAGGAGCTGTACGTCCGCGCGACAATCACCTCCTCCAAGCCACACCACGACCCATCGTTCCAAGACCAGCACGAACAAGCCTGGACACAGCCGGTCGGCTGGCACAAGCGCCTAAGCGAGACAAAGAAGCAGGTTAGCTCAACGCAAGCGAAACCTTGAGAGCGGCTTCGAGCTGGTTTAATAGGCTGGCACTTGCAATGCCAATTCTTCGGCGGATGAGTCGCGTCTCTACCGTTGCCAGATTTTCACACTTAATGGCCGAGGGGCGCAGCAAGCCAGTCCGCGTACCGTCGGTACTGCTAGGATCAATTTGAACCTGCGCCGGATCGCCCGCGTGCCGTATATTGCTGGTAATAGGCGCCAGAATGGTTGTCGCCAGCCGGCGATTGTACGAATCATTTTGTACGACCACCGCGGGACGTAACTTTTGCGCAGCGCCAGAGGTAAACGGAAAATCAACCAGCACGACGTCGCCGCGCGATACCTTCATTTCCGGTTGGCGTCGTAGTCGTTATAGATGTCGAGTTCCGGATCGTCCCAACCCGCCGCTGCGAGAGCCGAGTTCTGCGCAGCGTATGTTTCGCGCACGTCGAAATCGTCGTTCGAAAAAAGGGCTTTAATTCGATCAAACTGCTCGGCCGGCAAGAGAACAAACCGCGCTTGCGAAACCTCGTCCACAATCTCGACAGCCTCTCCAGGATGGTCGGCGATCGCTTGACGTTGTTCGGCTGAAAGAGTAATGCTCATGTTACAATTCTACCACGGGGCGAAGTGATGGGGCGAGTACACTCGCCCTACGGCCGGATGGCGACGATTCGCTCTCCTCTAGCAGGAAATATGCAACTTTTTCTTCAAATACAAATGAAAACATTCAACTCCGTTCTTAGCGCCTTCACGCTCATAACTTCAGTAATCGCCAGCACGCAGCCGGCCGTCCTGAATGCCCAGGAGCCACTATCTCCTCCCCGCGCGTTCATCGACGCCACCGGTCCCGATTGGCGCTCCCTCGCCGAAGCCGATTTCACGAACGTCAATTGCAATCCAGATACCTGGACATGGAATGACGGCACGGCTTATTGCACGGGCCAGCCGGTCGGCGTGATTCGCACGAAAAAGCCGTTCACCAATTTTGAGCTCGTGGCGGAGTGGAAGCATCATCGCCCCGCCGGCAACTCCGGCATCTTCGTCTGGACAAGCGACGAAGCCCTTGCCGAGTTGAAGCCCGGCACGCTGCCGCGCGGCGGCATTGAAGTACAAGTGCTCGACACGGCCTATGCCAAACAGTACGAAGAATCCACGGGCAAGACGGCCGACTGGTTCACCAGCCATGGCGACGTGTTCCCTGTCGGCACCGCTAAGATGAAGCCGTTTCCGCCCACATCGCCGAGCGGCGAACGGAGCTTCCCCAAAAAGAACCTCGTGAAAGACGCCGGCGAGTGGAACCACTACTACGTTCGCGCGATCAACGGCGAAATCCGCCTGTGGGTCAACGGCGAAGAAGTTTCGGGCGGCAACGAGTGCCAGCCGCGCACCGGCTACATGTGCCTCGAATCCGAAGGCGCACCAGTCGAGTTCAAAAACCTGCGAGTGCGCGAACTGCCGTAGGTCGAAACCCCGTCGCTGCGAAACGGGGTAGCGTGGAGCTGCGCTAATTCAAAATTCCATTAACGGCCGGGTGAGAAATAATGACGCGATCGCTCGGAAGCAAAGTGTAGTTCGTCGCGTCGGAAGCGCCGGTGGCGATGTCTGACCATTCGACGGCAAGGTTTTTAACGGCGCCCATCCCGTTAGGAGCTGGGCGCGAAACGCATATCTCCACAGCATCCGACCCCACGCCGCCAATTCGAGCGATTGCGTCTAGTACTGTCTCGTTGCCCGTGATCAGCGCTTCTGTCACCGTAGCCGTACCGTTCTGCTGACGGCGAATAATGTAGTACACTTTGCTGTTCGTGGCGAAGAGATCGACCGTTACTTCTGCATCGTTTATCCGTTTTCTCAACATGCGCTGGATCGCATCCTGGGCCTCGCTGATCGTATGCCCGGCCACGTATACGGACCCGTGAAGCCCCAAATAAATAAACCCGTCCGGCTCGACTCGATATTGGCGGGATGCAGCATTCCAGTCTGCCGAAAGACGACTCGATATTCGCACGTCGATAATATCCGGCGGCTCAATGATGTATGGACGCGGCCCACGCGTATATGCCACTCGACCTGTGAGCAGCTGTACCGTGTACAGATTCAATGAGTACCCGATCGCAATCCCAAGCATCAGAACAAGCAGGGTTCTCAACCGGAATCGAAACTTACCCAACGTATTGCGCAGCATGGCATCCTCCACTGCTTGGCACTTGCACCGTAAGTTTCATCACTTGCAATTAAAAACACAACTTCACTTTCAGGTCGCTTATATGTGGTTCGGTCCGCGGTCACCATTGGTAACCGCGTCGACCAGTTGCGGGTCATTTTCAGCGAATAATGTAGTCCGCATGCTCCGCCAGCGGAAATTCATCTCGCGGAGCGAGATGACGACACTAAACTGAGCTACCGCCCGTCGGCCTGCTGGCGTATCCGCAACTTGCCGAAAAGAGTAGAATAACGAGTCTTTGTTCATTCAATCACCGACTGCTGTGAAATATGCCGATTGCCAAGCTGCCCACCGCTCCCACCACGATGCGCCGCACCGACGTTCGCAATATCGCCATCATCGCCCACGTCGACCACGGCAAAACGACACTCGTGGATTGCCTCCTGCGCCAAAGCGGCGAGTTCCGCGCCAGCCAGCTGGTCGGCGATTGCATTCTGGACTCCAACGACCTCGAACGCGAGCGCGGCATCACCATCCTCGCCAAAAACATCGCTCTGCATTACCAGGGCGTGAAAATCAACCTCATCGACACGCCTGGCCACGCCGATTTCGGCGGCGAGGTGGAGCGCGTGCTGCGCATGGCCGATGGGGCGCTCGTGCTCGTGGATGCGGCCGAGGGGCCGATGCCGCAAACGCGCTACGTGCTTTCGAAGGCCCTTGAATGCCGGCTGCAGCCGATCGTTGTGGTAAACAAGATCGACCGGCCCGACGCCCGGCCGCACGAGGTGCTCAACGAGAGCTTTGAGCTCTTGATGGATCTCGGCGGCGAGCACATCTTGAGCGACTTCCCGCATATCTTCGCCAGCAGCAAGGAAGGTTTCGCCACACATGATCCCGATAAGCCTGGCGACTCGATGCGCCCACTGTTCGAGATGATGCTCGAGGCCATTCCCGGCCCGGAGATCGATCCCGATGCACCGCTGCAGATGCTGGTGACGAACCTCGACTGGTCGGATTACGTCGGCCGCATCGCCGTTGGCCGCATTTACTCAGGCACGATTCGCAGCGGCCAACAAATCGCGTTGATGCAAGAGGGCGACCAGTCAAGTACCGTTAAGGTGGGCGAAGTCCACGTCTTCGACAAGCTTGGCCGCTGCCAGGTCGACGAGGCCACGGCCGGCGACATTGCCGCGCTCGTGGGCCTCGAGGATGTCACAATCGGCGACACGGTAAGCGACCCGCAAGTCCGCCGCGCGTTGCCACGTGTGACAGTCGATGAGCCGACGATCCAGATGGTGTTCACGATCAACAGCTCCCCGTTCGCCGGCCGCGAAGGGAAATACGTTACCAGCCAGCACCTCGCGCAGCGGCTTCGCAAGGAGCTGGAGCGGAACGTCGCGCTGCGCGTCGAGCCGATGGACAGCATGGACTCCTTCCAAGTATTCGGCCGCGGCGTGCTGCACCTGTCGGTGCTCATCGAAACGATGCGCCGCGAAGGCTACGAGCTGGCGATCGGCAAACCGCACGTCGTCTTGCACAACAACAAGGGCGTCACGGAAGAGCCGTTCGAAAGCCTCGTGGTTGAAGTGCCGCACGAGCGGCTCGGCCCCGTGATGGAGCTGGTCGGCGCCCGCC
>DASXWB010001107.1:0-5112 GCA_036503915.1 Lacipirellulaceae bacterium
TTCTTGCTCGTCGTTCAACTCCACGTTCGACTGGCCGCGTCTCATCGTGCTTCCCTCTCCATTTGGCGGAAAATAGGCAATCTCCTCAGCGACTCTTCCATCAGACCAAATTTTCCACCCACAATCGAGACGCTCACACAGCCAAGTGGGCGCGGCCGGAAAACTTCTTGTGAACATAGGTATACTATGCTATAATGCTGCCACACCGCTCCATCGGCCGCCTCGTTCTTTGAAAATCGAAGTAGCGCTCTGAATACCATCAGCCAATGCAGCCAAGCGGGCGCTGCCGGTGCGCGCCGACCGGCGCCTTTGCATCGTGTGTCCAAATCGCATCAGTTGGCCAAAAGTATGTGGGGGGATTTTTGGACATCTGAGGCGGAACGTTGAGGTTCCTGACGAATTTCGCCCCACCTGGGACGAATTTTGCACCACCCCCGGGGCGAAATTCAGGCAGTTTCGCCCCACCGCCGCACACGAAACTGCAGTCAGCAAACGACTTTCGCGGGCAAGGTGGGGCGAAATTCGCCTAATTTCGCCCCACGAAAAAAAGAAAAAATTTCAGTGGGGCGAAAATCAAGTGCCTGGCCAAAATTCGAGCCGTTCGAGCGCAAGTGAATTGCGCTACATCGGTCGGTCAGGCCCCGGTACAAAATCCCGAAAAGCCGGGCGGGCCGTAGGGCCTACACGACGCTGCCAGATCGAAAATGTGTCACGCCTACTCGGACAGCCGAACGTGCACGATGATTTCGTGCGGCTGTTTGATTTCGAGCCGGCCGGTGAATGCGACCTTTTGGTTCGCTGGCATCTCGCTCCATTGCTCGGGGAGTTCGGTCACGTCGAGAAGGAAACGCAGCTTGAGCGGCTCCGGCAACGGCGGCAAGTCGAATTGAACTTCCGGTTCGCCAGCGTCCTTCGCCATGCCAGCGAACGGCGCTTCCCAGCGCACCTCGATCGGTGGCTGCTCCGATCGGGCCGCGCCCGGCCGTCCGTACCGATCGCGAACGGCCTGATCGGGATTCGCCGCGGCCGCATCATGCATCGATCGCAACTCGTCGAGTTCGCCCCAATCGATCGTCGGCTCGCCTTGCTCCACGAGCGTGGCCGTGAAGTTCGCGAGAAAGGCGGCGTAGCTCGTCTTCCATTGCGACCGGTCGACACGCCCTTCCGCATCCTCTCCGGCGGCTGGATCGGCCGGCGGCGCACCGCCGAGCGGCCCGAAGAATGAAGGCGGGCCGATTCCACCCCGCTCATCGGTCGACGCCGCGGGCGGCGCGTCGTTGGCAATTTCGCCAAAACCGAGCGGGTCGGGATCGGACGAATCCGCCGGCGGTGTTTGAGCCGCAGGCGCCGGGGGCTGCGTCGAGGGGGGCGGACCATATCCGCCGCGGTCGTCCGCGCCGCCGTCGGTCGATGTCGGATCGGGTAGCGGTGCTCCCTCAGTCTGCGACGGCTCGGCGCCGCGCTCATCGCGCATCGGCGCGCCGTAGACGCCGAGCCCTTCGCTGCCCGCTTGTTCGTTCTCCCCTTCTTCTTCCTTGACCTTGAGCTCATCCAGCTTTTTCTGCAGGGTGTCGATTTGCTTGACGCGCGACTGGCATGCTTTGCTGAGCTTCGCCACATCCACGGTAACCTCGCGCGTTACGCGATTGGGTCTACTGCCCTTCACCGCCGAGAGCTTAACCCACTTCAAATCGGGGTCGTGGGCCACGTACTTGGCGACGACTTTCTTGCCGTTGAGGCTGGTCCACTCCTGGGCCCTGACGAGATAGAAGTAGCGGTCGGCCGAGCTCTTCGTCGCGCGGTTCTTCGAACGCCGCAAGTCGTGATAGGTCTTCTCCTCGTCGGCCGCCGCACTTTCTGCATTCGCCGGCGTCTCCTGAGCGACGGCGCGGCCCACTATCGTTGAAGCAACGAGCACGGCGACAAACCACCGGCAGCAATGTAGCGACATGGTTGTGACCCTCAGATACGCGGATGGGTGCCACTGCTGGCTTGCCCAGCAGTGCAGAATTCTGCACCCGCCTTGCGGTCCAAACTGGGAACAAATGAAACACCGACAGCGTGGACCGCAAGGCTTACACAATCTATACACTGCTAACAAGTTAGCAGTGGCACCCGAACGACAGTCGAATTTACGTCAACGAAACCGTGACCGTTTTCAGCTCGGTGTAATTCGCCAGTCCGGCTTCGCCCAGCTCGCGGCCCAGGCCGCTTTGCTTGAAGCCGCCAAAGGGCGCGGCCGCGTCGAACACATCGTAGCAGTTGATCCAAACCGTGCCGGCGCGCACGCCCTTGGCGAAGCGATGCGCCTTGGCCACGTCGCGCGTCCATACCGCGGCGGCCAGGCCGAAGTTCGTGTCGTTCGCCCGGCGAATGATCTCGTCGACGTTCTTGAACTTCAGCACGCTCATCACGGGCCCAAAGATCTCCTCGCGCGCAATCCGCATGTTGTCCGTCACGTCGGCGAACAGCGTGGGCTCGATGAAATAGCCCTTGTCGCCGATGCGCCCGCCGCCGGTGAGCATGCTCGCACCTTCTTTCTTGCCGTATTCGATGTAGCGCAAAATCTTGTCGAACTGGGCTTCATCGACTTGCGGGCCTTGCTGCGTTTCCGGATCGAACGGGTCGCCAACGCGGCGGTCCTGGTTCTTCTCCTTCATGCGGTCGATCACTTCATCGTGCACGCGCTCCTCGACGAACAACCGGCTGCCCGCGCAGCAGCACTGGCCCTGGTTGAAGTACAGGCCGAAGTGGGCGCCTTCAATCGCCGCGTCGAGATCCGAGTCGGCAAAGATCACGTTGGGGCTCTTGCCGCCCAGTTCGAACGTCAGGCGCTTCATCGTGTCGGCCGCTTCGCGCTGGATGATCTTGGCCGTGGCCAGTTCGCCAGTGAAGGCAACCTTGTCGACGCCCAAATGCTTGACGATCGCGGCGCCGGCCGTCGGGCCATAACCCGGCACCACGTTGATAACGCTGTCCGGAATGCCGGCCTTTTGCGCGAGCCGCGCCATCCGCAGGCAGGAGAGCGGCGTCTGCTCGGCCGGCTTCATCACGATCGTGCAACCGGCGGCCAGCGCCGGGCCCCACTTCCAGGCCACCATCAGCGCTGGGAAGTTCCACGGAATGATTTGCCCCACGACGCCCACCGGCTCGCGCCGCGTGTAAGTGAAGTAATCGCCGCGCACCGGAATCGTCGAGCCTTGAATCTTGTCAGCCCAGCCGGCGTAGTAGCGCAGGCAGTCGATCACGAGCGGAATGTCGGCCGCCCGCGAGTCGCTGATCGGCTTGCCGTTGTCGAGTGTTTCCAGCGCCGCCAACTCATCGGCTTCTTCCTCGATGAGATCGGCCAGCTTGTACATGAGCGCGCCCCGGTCGCGGGCATCCATCTTCGACCACGGCCCGGTGTCGAACGCCTCGCGGGCTGCGTCGACTGCCAGATCGACATCCTCAGCATCGCCCTCGGCCACTTCGCAGATCACTTCCTCGGTGGCCGGATGAATTGTTTCAAACGTCTTGCCGCTGGCCGAGGGAATCCACTTCCCGCCGATGAAGCACTGAGTTTGCTTGACTTGCGGACGCCGAATGGTTTCTGTGATGGTTGCCATGATTGAGACTCCTCTTGCGAATGCGATAAGAAAAGCAAGGAGCAAGCCAAAGCTCCCGCCTGAATTGCCATTTGAATTGTAACCCCGCCGCCGCTCGATTGTCACGTGGCTTTTGGTAGCTTCGGCTAAGCTGCGACTCGGCGGCTAATCGAACGGCGCTGTCATTTTCCACGAACGCAAGCGATTTCCGCCCTACAGTGTTGGGATGCTCGATAGCGTGATCATCGTTCGTTGGTTGTAGGTTTGACGACGACGACCGATAATCGAGTCAATTTCCAACCCGCTCCGCTTGCGCCATCGTTATGCCAATCCAATTCCGCTGCAAATACTGCAATAAGCGCGTTCAGGCTCCCGACGCAGCGGCTAGGACAAAAGCCAAGTGTCCAAATTGCGGACAAGTAATAAATGTGCCAGCAAATGACACTGAAGGTGATCCCTTGACGGGCTTTGATGAGTTTATGGAACGACACAGTTTGGAAGTGCTGTCGCCGAAGACAACTAAACCATCCATTCATGGCTGGTCAGTCGCCGAGCATCTTCCACAGATTGCTGATCGCGCGGCCACTGGTCACTCGAAGGTTATAGAGCAACATTGTACAGCTTGTCCCAACTGCAAAGCGAGCGTCGTCCCTGGCAGCCGCTGGTGTCGCATCTGTCATTCGAATATCGTTAATCCCAGCATCGGGCGCTTGGCCTCTCCGCTCAAGAGGCTTGGCGCTCAGATTCTGGCGCTGTTGGTATCCGCTGTCGCATTCTCCCTGACTGGCTTCATGTTGCTGACTGGCGATCCGATAGAAAAGAATATCAACAATGGGCGTGTCATTGCCGCTCTCGTTCCACTTATAGCGATATTTGTGTGGGAGATATTTTGCTGGATGCAAGGAACTTCAATAGGAAAGATGCTGATTGGTATGAGAGTCGTCACGGAAAATGGAACGACAGCAGGCTTCTTCACCATGGCCGTTCGCGAATTGATCGGAAAGTTGATCTCGTCCTCGATCTTCTCGCTGGGTTTTATTTGGATCCTAATCGATCCAGACTACCAAGCCTGGCACGACAAGCTCACGGGAACCTACGTCGTCGAATAACGCTGCTATTCCATTGCAATTTTGCCGCAAGTGGTTTAAATCAGCGCAGCCAGTTCTCGACACGCAACCCCGGCACGCGCTCGAAATCACGCAGATCCGCTGAGAGTAGCAGAGCATCCACTGCCAGAGCGATGGCGGCGATCTTCAAATCCTGAGTGCCGATACGAATTCGCTTCTTGCGAAGGGCTTCAAACCAATCGGCTGCTGGCTCGTTGAAAGGTAGAATCCGCCACTTGTTTAAGAATCTGACCAACCCGATCAGTCGCGTGTAGTAAAGGATTTGGTCGTGGACGTTGCGCTCTCGACGAATGGCAGCTAGCCAACCGCGCATTTGCTCCTCAATGGAAACAGCAGTCGTCGCAAAATCAAGATCGATTGATTGAGCCAATTTAGAGGAGAGAAGTGCGTACTGCGAGTGC
>DASXWB010001108.1:0-2062 GCA_036503915.1 Lacipirellulaceae bacterium
GGCGTGGCCATACGGGCTCCTTCCCAAAGGCCGCGAACCTGGTCGGCGGGCCAGTATAAGAAAAGTGGCGCGACGGTTGCAATGCCGCTTGCCGCCGTGGCCCGGCGGGACTCCCAGGGGCGGTCACTTGTCATATTCAAATGACGACTTGGTTCAAATCGAGGTCACAATGCAAAGGCTGACTTGGGGTTAACTAAAGTGCCTGTTTCCGCCAGATTGGGGTGTCAAAACCAACCCGTTTCATGGAGGAAACAGGCGTGTGTCATCCTATCGCGGTCCCGTCGCAGGAACAGATTCAGTCCGCCAAGGCTCAGCCGGTCGTCTGTCCCGCCAAAAAGCTCGGAGGCGAACAAAGACAACAGTTGGCGGTCCAGGCCATGGCAGGCAGCGCGACGATCACGCGTCTGGCGGCCGAAAACGAGGTCAGTCGCAAGTTCGTGTATCGGCAAGTCGGCAAGGCCGAGCGGGCGCTGGGCGAGGCATTCGACCCGAAGCGCGGCAAAGACGACGAAGTTCTTTTCCACATTCCGGTCACGCGTGCCTGGTTGCGACAGCTCGTGCTCGCGCTGCTGCTGAACTGTCACAGTTCGCTGCGTGGCGTCGTCGTCTTGTTGCGCGATCTCTTTGCCTTCAAGCTGTCGTTGGGCACCGTGCACAACATCATCGCCGGCGCCGTTGCCAGGGCTCGCGAACACAATCGCCGCCAGGACTTGTCGCGCGTCCACCACGGCTTGCATGACGAGATCTTCCAAGGTAGGCAGCCCGTTCTGGTCGGCGTCGATGCCGCGTCCACCTATTGCTACTTGCTCAGTCTGGAGGAGCATCGCGACGCCGAGACCTGGGCCATCCATCTGTGGGACTTGCAACAGCAAGGATTCGATCCCGAGACGATCACTGCCGACGGCGGCCTGGGCCTGCGCGCCGGCCAGGCGCTGGCCATGCCCGGCACTCCTTGTCGCGCCGATGTGTTTCATGCCTTGCACGAAGTCGGCAACCTGGTCGGCTATCTCGACAATCGAGCATATGACGCGTGCCAGGCGTGTCATAAGCTGCAACGTCAACAGGAGCTGTCGCAAAAACGTCACGGCCGCTGTGATCGCAAAGTCACCGGTCACCTGATCGCGGCACGGACCACGCAAGACGTGGCGATCGCTCTCGCGGACGATGTCACTCTGCTGGCGCGCTGGCTGCAGCACGACGTGCTCAGCGTTGCCGGACCCGAGCACGCCCAGCGCGTCCAACTGCTCGACTTCATCGTCGCCGAACTGCGTGCCCGCCAGCACCTGTGCCCCAGCCGCATCAAGCCGGTTGCCGACATGCTGCACAACCAGCGTGGCAACCTGCTCGACTTCGCCGTCCAACTGGACCGCGACCTCGACGCCATCGCCGCGGAATTCGAAGTCGACGTCAAGGTGACGCGCGACCTGTTCAACCTCCAGACCCTCGACGAGCGCCGACCGCAACGCTGGCAAAAGGAAGCAGCCCTGCGGCAACAACTCCGCGGCCGCTTCTATCACCTCAGCGAGACCCTGAAAAAAGTCGCCGACGAAGTAGTCCGCGCCAGTTCGATGGTCGAAAACCTCAACAGTCGGCTGCGCAGCTACTTCTTCCTGCGGCGCCAGCTCGGACCGGATTACTTGGAGCTGCTCCGCTTCTTCCTCAACCATCGCCGCTTCTTACGCAGCGAACGACCGGAACGCGTGGGCCAGAGTCCGGCCGAGCTGTTGACGGGAACCGAGCATCCCCACTGGCTGGAGATGCTCGGCTACCAACTCTTCTCTCGCAACTGAAACGTGGCTGCTCGGCCCGCTTCGTTTCGCCCTCAACGCTCCCGGTCCGTACTGTTACCTGAAAACGGGCGGTTTTTGAACCATGCCGTCATTTGCCATTTGCAATATGACAAGTGACCCGACTGCGGCGTCGGCAGTGATAGCAAATGAAACCAAAGCCCGGTGAGCGCTGTATCAACAGACCTTGTGTACTTCGTCCCGGTTTTCGCACGGTCTGTCGGGTTGGGACCGGTCTGGGCGCCGCCGCCTGGAGCAGGCGTCATAGTGCTGTC
>DASXWB010001109.1:0-1765 GCA_036503915.1 Lacipirellulaceae bacterium
ACTAACCACAAACCTGATGCTCACACTACCCAACCTTCCCCTGAAGCCTGCCGACCCGACTTCGTTCCCGTTGACGTGTCGCTGCTATTTCTACTGAACCGACAGCATCGGAAGCGGTTCCGACTATTTTACGCTTTCAGATGCATCTGGCACTAGAATCGCTAAGATGACGGGTATCGGAGTCATGCCCTGACGATGGAGATCGAGCCGTGCGTTGGTCAAATCGTTCACGCTGCGCGGGGTTCACGCTGGTGGAGCTGTTGGTCGTAATCGCGATCATCGGCATATTGATCGCGCTCTTGTTGCCAGCGGTCCAGGCCGCGCGCGAGTCAGCACGCAGAACCCAGTGCACTAGTCAGCTCAAGCAATTAGCGCTCGGCGGAATGAACAGTGAGAACGTCACCGGGCATTTCCCGACGGGCGGGTGGGGATGGAACTGGGTGGGAGACGCGGATCGCGGAAATGGCCAGGGCCAGCCGGGCGGTTGGATCTATAACACGCTGCCGTTTATTGAGGAAAACGTCAAGCACGATTTGCCGAAGGATGGGGACCCCAAGACACTCCTGGACGCACAATTGGAAGGCGCCCGCCTCATGTTGATCGACCCGATCACAATCATCAACTGCCCGACCCGACGACCTAACCAAATCTACTCGACGGATGAGATCGGTCGATTCGCCACGAACTCGGCGCTCAATAGGGGACGAGGGACGTTCGTTGGTAAGAGCGATTACGCCGCCAACGCCGGGGACCTCGCGGTGGGAGGCGGCACAGGAGGGCCATCAACTTTAACTGGTGGAATGATGCCGACTTACCCCTGGCTGACGCTGAATAAGATCGGATTGATTAATCCGAATGGCGACATGGGTAGCGGTGGCCAAATCGATTATTCGCGCGTTCTTAACGGCATTGCATTCCAGCGGAGCGAAGTTGGCATCCAGCATATTACCGATGGCACGAGTAAAACCTACTTTGCCGGCGAAAAGTACATCGATACCCGTTATTATTTCAATCCTGCCCAAGACGGCGGCGACAACGAGACTTGGTGCACGGGGCACAACAACGACAATTTGCGGACCACCCATGCACCGCCCCAGCAGGACCATGCCGAGGAGTTGGACAGTATTTTTGGCAGCGCGCATCACTCCGTATGGAACGCCGCGTTTTGCGATGGTCATGTGGAAGCCATCAGCTACGACATCGATCCGCTCGTGCACAAGGCAAACGGCAACCGCCAAGATGGGCTGATATTCAGCGCTCCGTGACGCATCTCAATCGTGGCGCCAATTCTGGCATCGGCCCTCCAGCCGGTGCCACCGCAACGGAGAATCCTGCAACCTCGTCCTTAAGCGGCTCCGCGCGTTAGCGTCGGCGTGCGCACGCTACGAGGCTGCACGCGGCGAGGACGAGCAACAACGACGACGGCTCAGGCACGCCGGCCGCGTCTAACCCGGCGCCGCTTCCCGAGGTGCGGCCAAAATTGGTCCGCCATTCGTCGTAGCCGGGTTGCGTGCCATCGGTCTTGCGCCACACGACATAGTCGGCGGCATCGACTTTGCCGTCGTTGTTGAAATCGCCGTCGAGGCCGGGCGGAATGATCGCCTCAATGAGCGACGTAAGGATATAGTTATCCGTGCCTGGCGTACCGGTGACGCTGAAAAAGTCGTCGAAATTGGCCGCTACCGTTGTTTTCGGATTGTCGCTGTCGCTCCAGGCCTGTGTCACCTTACCGCTCAGGCCGTTGGCTTTGAGAATGCCCGCGTTC
>DASXWB010001110.1:0-4177 GCA_036503915.1 Lacipirellulaceae bacterium
TGCCCGACGACATCAAGCGCCGACGCAACAACGAGCTACTGGCCCTGCAGAATGAAATCAGCGAGGCGGATAATCAGGCGTTTATCGGCCAACAAGTGACAGTGCTCGTTGAAGGTCCGAGCAAGCGCGTGGCCGCGTCTCTCCGCGCGCGCGATGCGAGTATCGGAGACACTCGCCTACGTGACACCCAACAGCTCCAGCTCACTGGCCGCACGCATTGCGACCGCATCGTCGTCTTTGACAGCAACCGCCGCCAGATCGGCCACGTTTTGCCGATCATCATCTACGACGCCAACGCGCACACGCTTTTCGGCGAGGTGGTGACGCGGCATACTGGGGCGGAGCTTTATACGCTCGCGGCGCCCGGCGTGGTTTAATAATTGAGCCGCATTGTCTCAGAGGCGCTTTCAATGACACTCACACTTGAAATCGATCTTCCTGACGAGCTGTCGCGATTTGGTTTGCCGGCTGCTGTAAACGCACGCCTGCAAGCACTTCTGGACCGTCAAGATTCTGGCCAACTCCTATCCGCAGCCGAGCGCGCCGAGGCCGAAGGCCTGGTCAGTCTATTGGAATTCCTGACGCTTCTCCGGCTGCGGGCAGAGCGTATTTCGCAATGACGGCCATTTCATCGCGGCTGCGGGATCAAATCGTACGCCGCGCGGGCAATCGTTGTGAGTATTGTCGGTTATCGCAAGTTGTCAGGAAGCCACTTTCCACATTGATCATGCTGTGCCGCAATCCGACGGCGGACCAACGATCTCGGACAATTTGGCTCTCGCCTGCGTTTCGTGTTCGCTGCGAAAATGGGCTCGACAGTCCACAATCGATCCTGAAACAGGAGACGATGTTTTGCTGTTTAATCCGCGAACCCAATTGTGGGTGACCATTTTCGTTGGGAGGGCGAATCGGTCATGCCGCTCACTGCGACCGGCCGCGCGACCGTGACAGCACTAGCTGAACCGTTCCGTAATGCTCGCCATACGCCGAGAAGAATTGATCCGAGGCCGTCATCCGCCTGAAGGATCTCGGGCATAATCGTGCTCAGGCGCTGAATGAAAAGCGTGTGGCATTCCGTTGATAACTCGCTAGAATAAAGTTCTCTGCCAGGCGGTCATCCCAGACTATTCGTGCGCTGTCATGATCGACGTCGACCGCCTTCGCTCTTGTTTAGATGATGCCCGCGAAGCTGAACCTTGGCTGCGCTCGCTGCGCGTGGCCAATCTGCCGGCTGCTCACGCCAACTTCACGCGGATGGCCACGCATGGCGTGACGCTCGACCTGCTCTCTCAAATCAGCGAGCAGTTTGCCGCCGCCGCGCCGAGTCTTGCAGACCCCGACATGGCGATCAACAACCTGGAACGATTCATCGCCGCCGCGCGCAATCCCATGTCGATGGCCGCGCTCTTCGAGCGGGACCACGACGCTCTGCCTAACCTGCTGCAAATCTTTTCTACGAGTCAGTACCTGAGCGACCTGTTGGTCTCCGACAAGGAAGCCTACGATTTGCTGCGAATGACCGAGGGCCAGCCGGTGGCCCGCGACGCCTTGGTTGAGGAGCTCCTCACCGAGGTTCGCGCGCTAGGGAACTACAACGAGGTGCTCGCCTCGCTGCGGCGGTTCAAGCGCCGCGAGACGCTGCGCATTGCCTATGGTGATATTGTTCGTAACCTGCCGGTCGCAACCGTGGCGCGGCAGATTTCTTACCTGGCCGACGCCATCGTCGAGGCCGCGCTGGACTTTGCCCAGCGTTATCTGGCCGATCAATACGGCAAGCCGCTGCGTGCCGGCGGCGAGCGAAGCCGGTTCGTCGTGCTGGGCCTCGGCAAGCTCGGCGGCGTGGAGTTAAACTACTCCAGCGATATCGACCTCATCTTTTTGTACGAGGAAGACGGCCAGACAGACGCTCGCCGCACGGTGAGCAATCACGAGTACTTCGAGCGACTGGCCAAAGAGCTGATCCGACTGCTTACCGAGCCGACGGACTTGGGCACAGCGTACCGCGTCGACCTGCGGCTGCGGCCGGAAGGCACGGGCGGGCCGCTCACACTGAGTTTTGAGAACACGCTCTCGTATTACGATGTGAAAGGCCGCACCTGGGAGCGGCAGGCCTTTGTGAAAGCCCGGCCGATTGCCGGCGACCTGGCTTTGGGCCGCGAGCTGCTCGCGCGCCTGGAACCGTGGATCTACCGCAAATATCTGAGCCTGGCCGACATCACGGGAATCAAATCCCTCAAGCGGCGCATCGAGCAGCGCGTCGAGCGAGAGGGCGGCGACTTACGAAACGTGAAGACGGGCCAGGGCGGCATACGCGACATCGAGTTTGTGATCCAGTTCCTGCAGCTGCTCAACGGCGGCGCGCTGCCGGAAGTGCGCACCGGCAACACTTTGGATGCGATCGCCCGCTTGGAGCAGGCCGGGTGCCTGACGCCCGATGAGCGCGCCAAACTCGAAGACAACTACAGCATGTTGCGTAAGCTCGAGCATCGGTTGCAAATCATGTTCGACCTGAAAACGCACCTGCTGCCCAGCGATGATGACGAGTTGGCTAAGGTGGCCGTGCGCATGGCCTATTCCGATACGCGCAACTCCACCGCATTGCAGTCGTTCAAGGAGGACTACGCCCGTCGAACGAAGCAGAATCGTGAGATGCTCGATCATCTCTTGCACAACGCCTTCCCCGGCGACACGGCGGCCGAGCCGGAAGTCGATCTCATTAACGACCCCAATCCGCCGGAGCACCGAATCCAAGAAGTGTTGGGCCGCTATCCATTCGAGGACATTCCGGCGGCTTATCAAAACCTCATGGCGCTGGCGACGGAAAAAATCCGCTTCCTGTCCACGCGCCGCTGCCGACATTTTCTGGCCGCGATCGCCCCGCGGCTGCTGGCGGCCATTGCCGCAACTCCAGAACCCGATACGACGCTCGTGAATCTCAGTCGCGTGAGTGATTCGCTCGGCGGAAAGGCGGCCTTGTGGGAGCTTTTGAGCAGCAACCGGCCATCGCTCAACTTGTACGTCACGCTGTGTGCCGCGTGCCCCTACCTGGCCGGCATTCTCACTAGCAATCCGGGCATGATTGACGAGCTCATGGACAGCTTGCTCGTCGAGCATCTGCCGACCCTGGCCATGCTCGAAGAGATGCTCGGCGAGCTAACCAAGGGCGCCGAGGACGTCGACCCGATTCTGCACAGCTTCAAAAATGCGCAGCATCTCCGCGTCGGCGTGCGCGACGTTTTGGGGAAGGACGACATTCGCTCAACCCATGCGGCACTGTCGGACATCGCGGAAGCATGCCTCAAGACGATCGCGGAGCGCGAGTACAAAAAGCTCATTGACAAGTTCGGCGTGCCTATGATTGGCCGCCCCAGCGATGAGGAGCTGGCCAACGAAACGATGCGCCGCTACTGGGAGCGCTTTGCACAGCGCCCGGATGGAAGATGTGAGCCGGTCGTGCTGGCACTTGGCAAGCTGGGCGGGCGCGAGCCGAACTACCACAGCGATCTCGATCTCATCTTCCTGTACGAAGCCGGCGGCCACACAACAGGCCGAACGAATTGGAGCGGCGGCGGAAGCGGCGACGGCACGATCAACAGCCATTTCTTCAGCGAGTTCGGCCAGCGGCTGATCCGCGTGGCCAGCCATTTGGGTCCACACGGCCGGCTTTACGAGGTCGACGCCCGGCTGCGTCCAACGGGCCGAAGCGGCGCGCTCGCCGTGTCGTTCGATGCATTGGCCCGCTACTTCGCCGAAGGGCCGGCACAGCTTTGGGAGCGACAGGCGCTATGCAAAGCTCGGCCGGTGCTTGGCGCTCCCGAAGCATCCAGTCACGCGATGGAAATTGTGGCTCAAGCGGCCTATGGCACGCCCTGGCGGCCGGAGTTCGCCGCGGAAATTCGCCAGATGCGCGCCCGGTTGGAGGAAACCGCTTCGCAGCGCAATTTGAAGCGCGGCCCCGGGGGCACCGTCGACACCGAGTTTCTGGTGCAGATGCTGCAGCTGAAGCACGGCGGCGAGGATACGTCCATTCGCGTGCCTGGAACGCTCGATGCGCTCACCGCGCTGGAACAGGGCGGATACTTGTCGCGCGACGACGCCGAGTACTTTCGCGCCAGCTATCGTTTCCAACGCAGCATCGAGGCCCGAATCCGTCTCATGAACGCGGCAGGCCGGCATG